>JANOUF010000037.1:0-7294 GCA_031416685.1 Bdellovibrionales bacterium | reverse complement strand
GAGTAATTAATTGTCGTCGGTTCCTTCGGTTGCCGCAAGAATATCGGCGGCATTCCAGTTCGGTAGATCCTCGACTAATTCAGAAAGCAATTGATCAAACTTTGCTCTTGCGCTCGCGCGCCGGAACCCTTCGGCTGAAGTCACTCCATTCGCTAGCTCGCGCCATTCTGGCGACAAAGTAAGACGACTCCTTAAGGCCGCTGTAAAAAGATCCACCCAAGTTGGTTGGCTATAAGTGAAATTAAGCGCTAATGCTTCACCTTCGGCGATCGTCGTATGCCAGAATCCTCTCGGCACATACAGAAGCGAACCCGGCTTCAAAATAATTTCTTCGCTATTTTCAGTTGGCATTTCGGTCGGCAAATCGCCTTCGGCATATGTCGCTAGCTCTGAATCGAGGGGCTGACCGATTGTGTAACGCTCAGTCGGATTTATGAATGTCTCATTCGGTGCAATTCGCCACTTTTTTGTTCCGTGAATTTGCAGAACAAAATTAATATTTTGATCGAAGTGCGGGGCGGTGCCCTTGCCAGCTGGGGTCGCATAAACCATGCATCGGGCGAGAGTGGAAGTCGGTAGGCCGAGTTGGGCGTGCAGGTTTTCTAGTTCTTCTTGGAGGACAGGCGAGATGGTTTGAACATTATTAAAAAGCAGCGCCATGCCCTCTGAAAATTTTTGGCGCGCTTCTCTTGGTGTTGCATCGATCGAACTCGATTCATCTGCAACATCAGGCAAATGGACTTGAACTTTATTTGGCCAATCGTTGAGCATCGTATCAAGAGATTTTAAAAACGGAAGTGAGGCGAGGGGTTCTAAATTCGTACTGTGAACGACGAATGGCTTCTTCGGCCACTTCTCATTCATAAATTTGGAGGAAAGTGCGTTTAAAATCATGGTCCTCCTAGAAAATATATGAGACAGCCGCGCCTGAAAGGTAATTAAGCTGATCGCGGTCATTGAAATAATTGTCGAACTCTTTGATATCGATGACAGCGGCGCCGGCATTGATGCCGACTGAAAAGTCGGGCGTCAGGCGAAAATCGAAACCGAATCGCAATGTGCTCATGACGCCGATTTCTTTCTCGGTCGAAGTTCCTGCGAGCAGTTCGATTTGAAAGGCGCCAAAGCTGTCTCTCCCAAACAAAAATGAAAAACTTGGGCCAACTAAAAAATATCCGCCATTATAGTGTTGTTGGGCGGCGACTCCCTCCACATTCAAATCGATAGAGTGATGACCGAGCTCGCCAGTGAGCCCCATAAGTCCGAACGGAACATCGTATTGTCGAGTATAGAAAATAGAATTGAGCTGGGCTTCGCGATCTTGTTTAGGCGAGTGATCTGATACTTGTGTGTAGCGATAGCCAAGTTCATCGAGCGCGTGACAATCAAAACCCTTCGACGCCATCTCGATAATGTAGCCGAGTGAATAAACCAAGGCTGCGGCGACGATGACTACGCCAATTACTGCGACGATGATGAGGAGATCTTTGTTGTCTCCGCCAGAGCCCCATCCCGAATATGAGTTTAGGTTGAGGTGCGGGTCTACCGGCTGCACAGGAGTCGGTCGTGTTTCTTCAGGGTGCGCGCTTTCGTAACCGCGACATCCGCGACTTTGTCGAGGGCGTGGAGGCCTTGGTTCACTTTGCGCGGTGACGTCTTCAACTACGCGTCCGCTTTGCGCATAGAGATTGCGAGTCGCAGAATACTCTTCGACCGAAACCGTTTTGATTTTAGCGTTAGGATAAAGTTTTTGTAAGTCGGCGATCGTGATCGAACCAGCGGGGGTGTATTCAGCGGTGGTCCCAGCATGTGCGGCTCCAGATATTGAGTTAAAAATTATTACTACAGCCAGAAGCGAACGCAAATATTGTGACATGACTGATCCTAACGCACCGTTTGGCGCTGCGCTAGCCTTCGGCAGCTGAACGTCGCGGAAATTTTTAGAGAGGTCGCTCACGAGAATGATTATACTTGCGATTGCCCTGCGTCGTTCTTACGCTTTCAATAACTGAGGGAGGGTAGCTTATGTTGACCCATATCGTGTTTTATTTTTCCACGCTGTTTTTGGGGCTTCAGGCCCACGCATTGGATGCACCTAAAGACCCATTCCACCCTGGCAGCAAGACCTACTCATTTACTCCAAACGAAAAAACATTCACTTGCTCGGGACGCGCTGTAACAGTCGTGTCTCCGGCGAATCGAAATACTCTCGCTCCAGTTGTTGTTTTCGGACACGGCCAAGCCCTAAGTTTAAATCATTACCGAAAAACATTTGAGCATCTCGCCGGTAAAGGTGTTGCAGTCATTTTCCCCGCTTACGACAAAGGGTTCTTTGATCAAGACTGGCAGCGCATGGGTCGCGACTTCATACAGCTTACGGATTGCGTGCTCAAGCAATCTCCACAACTTGATGCGAGTCGAATTATTTATGGCGGACATTCAAAGGGCGCCTATGTCGCATCAATCGCTGCTGGATTAGCGCCATCGATCAATCCTAATGCCGCGCCAAAATCTGTCGTCATATTTGCGCCGGCCGGGGCAGATTCGTCGAGCCTAAGCAAAATCGAAAATTCTGTGGTGCTGACGGTTGTTTTTTCAGAGGCCGACACGATTGTATCTCGTGAATTCTCCGAAACCATTTATTCTCGCGCGAGCTCAGATTATCGCCAATTTATTTTGCTGAAAAACTATGCGGGCCAAAAAGCCGACCACATGTGGCCACTGACTGAGAGTTCAATGTTTGGTGGTGGGCCTGAAGGTCCATTTCACTACTACGGTTCATGGAAGTGGTTAGTCGCCGCTGCAGAAGATCTCGATGCAGGCGGAGACCGAAAGAATTCGTTCTTGTATGGTGATGCCGCGATCGACAAAGGCGATAGAACCAAAGACGAACTGAAGCGGTCTTGGTAGGCACCTCGTAAAGTTGGCGGAGAGAAATCGCGCTTTTCCGAACTGAGGCGAGTTCTTGGGCAGAGTGCCGCATTCAAGGTTTCAAAAAGTGACAGCATTTCCTCATCGTTAGTCTCTTTCGCAAAATCTCGAACTGAATAAGACCAGCTCCAACCCCTAAGGCTTCTTCTCCAACGAAGTAAGGGCGTTCATAACAGAACTTACTCTTGCGCTGCGCCAAAATGGTCCGCCGTAAAATTTCCTAACCTTGCCATTGAGTAACTAGAAGAGAGATAACTCATGTTAATTTAGCGGCATTTGAACCGCCCAAACACCATTCCCATAGGATGAACTTCAATGACAAAACTGACATCTTCGTTCCTGGTTCTTCTAGCTCTTTCGACGACCGTTTCAAACACCTCGGCGTGGGCCTCTAAGGGATCGCCTAAGGAGTTGCCGTTAACGAAGGCTTTTGACGATAAAGAACTCAAGTGGGGTCCCGCACCCGCGTTTATGCCGCAAGGTTCTGAGCTCGCTATGCTTCACGGAGACCCGTCCAAAAAGAATTCGGACGTCTTTCTTCGTATTCCCGCAAATGGAATCATCCCATCGCATTGGCACACTTCTGCAGAGCGTATGGTTTTGGTTTCTGGAGAGATGCTCGTGACCTATGAGGGCCAAGCGCCGCTAACTTTGAAAGCTGGAAATTACGCATACGGACCGGCGAAGTTTAAACACGATGCGGCCTGCAAGAGCCAGGCGCCCTGCGTACTTTTTATTGCGTTTGAAGGTCCCATCGACGCCATACCGACTACCAAATAGTTCCTCAGAATCGGATAAACAATCGGCCTGAAAATCCCGCCCCGTAGAATTGTCCAAAACGGAATGGGCTAACTCTTCAATATCAATTGAAAAGTCCGTCTGCTCGTTTGTCGAATTGGAAGGAAAATCAGAATTGGCGGATTCTTCGCTTCCGCCGTTATTTCACAAGTTTGGATGACATTGTAGCCAACGTGAAGCCATCACAGATTATCACTCTGTGAAAAGCCCCACGACCTTTCCCATAATTTCTGGTTCCGGCAAAAGTTTTAACTGATCGGTTACACCTTGGATCTCAATACCCGCAAGTCTGATGTAGATTTGCATGGTCTCTAGATCCTTCCAGCCGCAGATTTTTTGGATCTGGATTGGTGGGATACCCGTTCGTATCAGTTGCGTTGCGAAGCAAGCCCGGAGCGTGTGGAACTTGATACTGGGTAGGCCAATCATTTTGCAAAAACCCCGAAGGATTTTTGCTTGAATGCCTTTCTCCCAACCGCTGAGCCTCGGCAACACTTCTAATCTAGTTCCGGCTTGAAGCTTCAGCTCTTTCAGTATCAGCTCTAACTCAGGTGAGATCGGGATTTGCCGCCAACAGCCTGACTTTGTGCATTTATAGCTTCTAGTTCGTGTGTTGTAGGATCTTGAGAGCGTAATAATTCGGTTTTCAAAATCCACATCACTCCAGGTAAGCGCGAAGAGTTCACCATTCCTCATTCCAGTTAAAAGTGCTGTTGCCCATACCGAATACCAGGCGTGATTTGTTTCCTTCGCAGCTCTTAAGAGTACTTTGATCTGGTCGATTGAAAGGATCTCAGGGACTCTTTCGACTTCCTTTTCAAACTGCACAGCTCGAAATGGACTTGGGCCTTCATCTAAAAACCGCTCTTCAACCGCGAACGTGTGAAGTTGGCTTAAAATGATTTTCATTTTCTTCTGATGGCCAATTGAAAGACCTTTTGCCGTAAGTTGCGTAAACAAGCTCTTTGCATCAGCCCTTGAAATTGATTTGATCGGACGCCTCGAAAACAGCTCCGTGTGTTTTCTAATCGCCGCAATGTAATCAAGTCGTGTGTGGGTTTTGAGTTTGGTGTTCGAGTGAACGTAGTCTTCAAACTTATCCACAACAAATTCCCAGGTCTCGCCACTTTCGTCTTTCTCGATCAAATCTCGTTCGGCTTCGCGCAACAGTTTGCTTTCAATCTTTTCAGCCTCTACGCGAGTTTCAAATCCGCGCAGCCTCTTCTGCGTTCGCCTTCCAGATTTCGAGCGTATATTTATGTAAACTTCGTATAGCGGCTTATCGTTTTCGTGCTTATAGATTCTGATCATTTTGATTCCTCCAATTTGTTTGAAGGTTTCAAAACACGATCAAGATCAACTCGTTGAAATCGTAAGCGGTTTCGTAAATGGTAGCTTCGAACTTGGCCCCGGTGGACCATGTTGCGAAGCTGACCAACCGAAACGCGCAAGTAGTTGGCCGCTTCCGTTGATGTCATCCATATTAACTTGTCAAAGAGCAATTCGGATTCGTTGGCCGAGCCCACCCACCTCTTATCGGTATTCAGTCGACCTTTCTACTGATAACTCTGCTGGTTAAAACGTTCGCGCTACCCAAATTTATCTCCTTGGTTTTTAAGTCTCATTCCTGGCGAAAGATTCGCCACCTACTTAATATTATTGCAAAGTGATGCCAAGAGCTGCTTAGTAACATCCGAATAGCTTAAGTGATTGGAACTACTATAAACGTAGTCGATTTGCATAGAGTCTCAAACTGACACGCTGATCCTCGAGTATCGAAAAAATTGAGACTCGAGAGAGAGAGAGGCTGCAAAAAATTCTGCTCGCATAGCTTCAAAAATCAAAATGCTAAATCCCGCGACCCCTCTGCAAAAAAGTGAGTCGGTGTTTAGTGATTTCAACGCCTTAAGTCTTCTTCGGTCCTAGCGGGCGATAGAACTAAAACACGGGCTTTCCTTGCGCCCGCGAGGGGCGAGATATTCCTACTCATACCGATATAAAATGAGTTCGATGAGTATCAAGCGGGGCCAGTTAAAATAGGAAACGCATATTTCGTGACTGCTTGATTATGAGTACGGCAGATCGACGGGTTATTAATGATTTAGCTAAGTTGTAGTTGCCGACCGGTAGGCAGTGAAAAGGCGTCTGAGTGCCGACACGTCGGCAGCCTTAAAGACAATTTGGCGATAGTGTCAAATAAATCTCAGACGAGGCAATATCGGTAGACAGCGGGATAATCTGTTTCAAGGGCCGCCTTCATTCGAAGAGATAACTAGCAGATCTAATGAACGAAGCACTCACTCGGGAACTCTTGTGAGTTATCGATTAGAAATCAATCGCGAAACCAGTGCTTTTCGAACAGCCTCACTTCATTTCGGTTTGCATGCTCGGGTGATGAGAGCGGTTTTGTCAGGCTCACTTATGTCTCGCCACGGTTCAAACGGATGACTGGTACGCATACGCCATAAGAGCACGCTACGCCAACCACCTTTTTGGTACTGATGATAGAGAAAGTTATCAAATTTTTGGAGGTGACTTGGAGACTTTAATTCCTTGCTCAAAAGAAACGTGAGAATTTCAGGTTGCTTCGAATCAGCTGAAATTTCTATGGCTTTCTTTAAAACCGTTTCACGAATATTTGAAAAATTTTGTGAGGAAAGAATAGTCTTCACGTCGACCAAGCGCCCTTCATGTATGTACCGATATAAGTCTTTAGCAATTCCCCGTTCACGATAAACAGACCACGCCAACAGCGCAAGAAGAGCAACGAAAGGAAAACTCACAATAAGCCAGTCGTTCAAGCAAAAGTCCTCTGAATGATGGGACACCAATGACCCACTAAATTTATCCCGCCGGGCTTCAGCGATCAATAAAGGAATCTCTGTAGGCCGAAAGACAGCCACTCAACTGCTGGCTTCCTGTCCTGATAAAAGCCCGTGCCCTGATTAGAATGGCAGATTTTGGTCAGCCCTGTCTGCGTTACCATAAAGGGTGCTTTTAAGCAGATGTGGGCTTTGCTCATGGCCGAGTGCCCAGCTCAATAATGGCTGATTACGCCAGCAAACAGAATTCAGTTTTGGCGACGCCCAGCCAGATTATTTCAATTCCAATTCTTTGGGTTGTGGCTTGCTATTATTATGCAAAATCCAAAGGGCTTCATTGGGCATGGTGCTTTCTGGGGTGCTTCAGCATTGTGGGAATGTTGATTTTGTATTTTTTGAAAGACAAGTCTGCGTCCTCGCCAAATCCCGCCGCTTAATTAATGAAGCAAGTGAAAGGCTTTGGTTGAGACTGAATCTTTTCTCAAAGTCACTTCTACTTCGTCAAACAAACCGTTTTTGAAGTCTTGACGTCACTGAAAGGCGTTAATTGGCCTTCCGCCTTTATCATAGAGAAAAGAACCGCCAAATATACATTTACCCCAGGCTCCAGTATCGCAACAGGCGGTAGAAACCATTTTTTCAACTTTGCTTCCTATAGTAAACGTCTGACAAGGATTGGACTTGGCTGTCGGATACACATATTTCTGGCCATCTTTAGAAGTGACGAGTGCTCCGCGATAGAA
>JANOUF010000036.1:0-21023 GCA_031416685.1 Bdellovibrionales bacterium | reverse complement strand
GCGGAAACGGAAACAAGCGATAGGCGAAATTTGCTTTAGTGAAGCTGAACAGATCATCTGGGCCGTGCCCTGTAAGCATTGTTTGAAATCCCTGTGCTTTTGCCGCGCGCAACATCGGGCGATAGACTCCTAATCCAACATTGAAGCGTACAAAGGGTTCCTCTTCAGGCTCGTAACCCATTTCGTCCATGTGATCTTCTATCTGTAGTCGCACGAGTGGAGCTCCGATGCTTTCGATGAAACGATATGAACCTGGCAATACGCCTGCGCCTTGCGTGCGACCTTCCATATTGAAAAATGAAACTTGGGTGCCACGAGATTCAAGAGCGACAATATTAGAATCCAGACCTCCGCTCCAAAACACGCCGCATTTTTCTTTCGATGTAATCTCCTGAATGTTCTTTTGGAATAAAAACTTAAGTTGCTCCCGAAGATCTTCTGGCCTCGAATTCGAATCCGCACATGTAGGCTCGTACCAACGCTTTTCAATTGCGCGATGGCCGTCCCAAACAAGGATATGCCCGGGCTGCAGGCGCTTTACGTTTTGGTCGGGAGTATTTTGTGTATCTGAGAAATCATTTGCGAGCACATGTAGGAAAAAGTTCTCGTCTACCTTAGGTCGTCTTGAAACAAACGGCATCGGTGAAATCTCAAGCGCGTCGCTATGGACCGAGTAAAAGATCGGCTCTAAACCGATTGCATCACGGTGAACTTGAATCACATCGCGATCGGCACAGTACTCTGCGACGACTCCAATGCCGCCGTTTCTAATAAAGTCGATAGCTTGCTTTGCAGTTGCAACTGCCGAAGGAAAATCTCCCCACTTTGCGAGCAAATCTGATTGTGGACGCGGATTAAGTTTTAGGAGATACCGGTTTTTCGAAGACAAGGCTAGCGTCCTTAGGCAATTGCCGATCGGTCGTGTAGATAAAATCGTCACTGCGAACCCAGGCGTGTGCCTCTTGAGAGTTGTTAAGGCCTACAAAGAATTGTGCTGGCGACGAGTCGAGCTTAAGTAAAACCAAAGAAGCAATCAGGCATCCGTTTGGAAGACGAAAGATTCGGCAAAACCGCCGACTCCAGTTAAAAACAATTTGTCGTTCGGTGACTTTTAGTGTGCGAGCAAACTTATGTTCGACGTCTAACTTTGCGCAGACTTCTTGCCACTCACCGCTTCGCAACTGAACAAAAGTTTCCAGTACACAAAAAAAGGTTTTGGAAATCAGTCCGACAGATTTCACGGCTTTAAGATATTCTCACGCACCAGATCACCAAGAAATTGATCCGTGTCTGCCGCTGCTTGCATCTCGGCGATTTCAAACGTGCGTGCGAGGTCTGTTACGATCTCATCGCGCGTTTTTCCTTTTTGTAGAAGTGAAAGGATATGCTGAGCGCCTTCGTTGAGGCCGTAAAAGAGCCCCGTTTCAAATTGCACAATCGCAGTTTCGTTGCCGACTTCTTGAATGTGAACTCGAGGATTTAATTGCATGACGGGATCCTTTACTTCTTGGCGAGGTGCTTCTGCACTCGCGCTAGCGAACTTTTATGCTTCGGATATTCAACCACTTCGCAGGGAATCATCTCAACAAGTTTCGCTACCTGATAAAGAAAGCGAGTGAAGTTCGGATCGATGCGCAGCGGTGGACGCCAACTGCCTTTTAATAAATAGCTCATCGCCTCAGTAGACGACGCAGGCCTCACTCGAAAGCGGTTACTTTTTTTAAGAATAAGGATAGAGGTCAATGGCACGACCTTGGTCCGTGTTTTTAGAGTCTTCGAAACTTTACGGTCCTTTGAGACGAATGCTCCCAATCCCAGGATGCGGTAGCTATTTCGATCAAGCACGACAGATTTTCTAACGCCGCTCGCTCGAGCCGACCCGCCCGACAAAAAAATCTTAGACATGTCATCCGAGTGAGCTTCCCATCCGTTTTTCATCAGGTGTGCTGTTAGCGTCGATTTTCCGCTGCCAGAGTCCGCAAAGACTAAATGACCACGAGCCTTCTTTCTAACGAGTGCCGCATGAAGTATCAAGGCACCATTGAGGATTGAAACGATCGGGCGAAGGGCATCGCGCTCGAGTTGCGCACGCTCAAATTTTGCGCCGACTTGAAATTCGTGAGCAGTCCATTTTTTCGTGCGTCTATTTTGCTTGAACGTCACATGAGCCGCTTTGCCAAGTCGCAAATGAAGCTCGTCTTGACACGTGCGACGCCATTGGAGCTTTATTGCGTGAATCATGTTGGTTTAGCGAGTTTTGAAGCCATCTGTCTTGATATTCGCAGCGACTTCGCGTGAATTCAAGAGACGACCGTAATCTTGGAAGAACGTGCTCGCCAGAGTCGACGATTTTACGCGCCACTTCTCTTGGTTCACTGTAAGAGCCGCGACTGCGATGCGTGCACCCTTGAAACGCATGTAACCGACGAACCAATCACACCGGCCCGTTGGATTCTTGCCCGAAAGTGAGCCGGTTTTTCCACCGAGCTCAGCGCCTTCCATGAAGCGGTCTCTGTGAACAATCTGACGAAACGATTTGCGTGAAGTTCCGTTCCGAACGGTTTCGCGCATCATGGAACGTAACTCGGCTGCTGAATCTGGTTCGATAGCAGTCGAGCCTTTACGAGGCTCAACTTGATAAAGAATTTCGCCGCTCGCATCGCTCAATGTGTTTACAAGGTACGGATCCATCATGATGCCGTCGTTTGCGACAGCAGCTGCGATCATCGCACCTTGAACAGGGCTCATGGTGTTGTCTTGCGTGAAACCACTTGCCGCTGTCACGACACTCCAATAATCATCCGCATCGATATGCGCATAGCCTGTTTGGATCGGAACATCGGCACGGATGGGGCGGTTGAAGTGAAATCGTTCAGCGTACTCAAGAAGTGCTGCAGGACCTACATAGAAAAGTCCAAGTTTTCCAAATACCGTGTTCACTGAGCGGCCGAATGCTTCTCGCATGGTCATGTGCCGAGTCCAACGATTCACGCGGGTGTCACGCACGTTTTGTTTGTATAGCGAGGTGTTAGATCCGTTAAATTGCACGACTGTGCCTGGGTGAGCTTTATTTTTCTCAAGGGCTGCGCTCGCTGTGATGACTTTAAAAATTGAAGCCGCCGGAAAAGATGCACGAAGGGCTAAGTGGCCCAAGTTTGAATCTTCACGTGTATAACTCACTAACGACAGAATGCGACCTGTTTGTGCATCCATAGCAACGAAGGCGCCGTAATCAGGTCCATATGAGCGAACTAGTTTTTCCATTCGCTCTTGCATCTGCATGTCGAGCGCATAAGAAACATTCGCCTCAACAGAATCGCCGTCGACATCAAGGTTTAGTTTCTCAGGTAATTGGTTGCCATTAAGTGCAACGCCAAGTGTTTGCGAGATAAGTGCGCGACTAATCGCTCCCTCGTCCTCAGATAGAGAAGAAGACAGAGACGAGAATTCGAATGGCGAAAGCTTGTTCTCTGAAAAATAGAAACTTGGGCCGATATAGCCACAAACGATGAGTGCGAGCGTAGCCCACAATTTTTGTGCAGAACTCTTTTGTGACGACATACATCAATTGTGACGGGCTCAACACATTTCCGTCAATGATAACGTCGCAAAGTACACATTTAGGTCTGTTAGATAGTCATCGACTCTCGAGGGGAATGTCAGTTCGATACAAACTTACTCAAAAAATTGTCGATTGATTAGTCGCCTTCTTTAGCGATGCGAGCTTTTAGCGCGTGAAACTCGAGACCATTCGCGCGACGAGGACCTTCGTCTCGGACGAAAATAATTCCGTCTTTGCCGCGCCCGAAAGAAATTTCATCCGTGAGCTCCGCCGACTGCGGGCCAGGGTTGTCCGCGCAATCGCGTGCGCACGTGGAGGAATCTTGTTCATGAACCTGATTTGACATTACGCCAACGATTTTAATTCGAACGTTTTTCTTGTTCGATTCTTGAACGGTGTAACTACCTAAAAACGTAAACGTCCTTGCGCGATCTAAATTTTCGGATTTCCCGCGCATGAAGAACGTGCCGTCCGAGCGAACTCTTACAGACCATTTTTCATTGTCATCGGCTACACCTAAATTTCGATCGAGAATCCCATCCAGACGTGCGACTTTAAACGCGGACTTTCGCGCATCCGCATTTGCTTGAGCAACTTGTGTAATATCCATTTGATAGAATTCATTGCTCTTGCCGATTTGCAACTCACTCAAACGAGCAACCTCGACCTTCCCGCCAAAGGCTTCCTCTACGGCAATACGAATGGATTTACCTTTGACCGTATCGCTGAGATCAATCGTTTGCATTCCCTTCAAATCTTTTAGCACTGCGGTTCCCTTACTTTCCTCTCCGAAGAATGTAAGTGTTTTAACCCTTGGCACCGCTTGAAACTTCGTCGTGGTTCGCTGATCTCCGTTCCACACGCGAATTTGCTTGATGCGAACATCCGTATCGAACTTCACGACGACGGAGCCGCCCGTTTCGTCTGCTGACCAAGGTGTATCAAGTCTCCCGTCATGGAGACTCGTAATTCCTGCGTGGCCTTTTTCGTCAACGAAAGGCACCGCGATTTTAAGAGCTTTGCCTTCGTTAAGTAAACGGATCGCAGAAACACAAACTTCTTTGTTATAGCGAAAATTAAAGGTGAGAGAACGCGCCTGCACACCTGGCAGATTTGCGCCCGGAGAGAAACTCAACACTGGCTTTCCGCCTTCAGCAAATGCGACTTGCTCATCGAAATTCACATAGAGATCGGCGCCATCTGCGTATGAAGGCCCGCAAGATTGCACTTCCACTTTATTCAAGGTCACAGGTGCCGTGAATCGAAGATCGAGTTTTGCAAACTGCGCAGAAGCATCGGCTTTCCATTGGCCGCCACCTTTGAGCATGGTCACAACATCTGAGCTTTTGCCGGAGTTTACAAATACGGTTGCAAGCTCGGGAGTTGCTGCATGAGCGCTACTCAAAGCAAGAAATGTAAAAAGCCCTAAAAATTGACCTAAGACTCGTAAGAAACTGCACATGCTCAATTATATTAATCAATTTGTACTTCGTTCAAGCGAACTTGGTTCGTAAGCAACTGCCCGTGGAATTTTAAAAACGGCGATCCTTCTTCGAGCAGCGTTTTGATCCGAGCAAGCGCTTCGTCTAGGTCGAGATCCAAGGCTTCTTGCCATAGATCTTCGAAAATCAATCGAGTGGCCCCTATTGCTAGTGACGGAAACGCACCCTCATCAATCTCGCCGTAGCCAACGATCAGACAACGCGACCACAATTCTTTAAGTGCTCGGTTGTATCGCGACTCATTCTCACGTCCCTGAAGATCGGCGAGAGCTTTGAGACGCTTTGTTGAAATCGGAGAATCCTCTTCCAAAATGTCGAGAATTTCTCTGGCCGTAAATGACAGTGCGGATATTTTAGGAATCGCTGTGTTTAGAGATTTCAGAAGTGCAGGAAAAACATTTCGCGAAAGAGCCGTGGCGCGCCCCCGATACCACTTCGAGTAAACGACCTGTCCCGATCGTGAGATTTCTTCCCGAAGGTGCCAAAGTCCCGAAACCTTTTCGCTTCCAGATTCATCCCATTCCCAACGCATTTTCGTTCGTGGAAAGAATTCGCTCCAAAGTGAGCGAGGTTCCTTCTGATTGTTGATCGGAAAGATGAGGAGTGCGTTGTGTTTATTGATGTGTTTAATGGCCGAACTTAGTTTCATCGCTCAGCCACCATACATTGGAGTCAGTAAAAGTTCACCTTGCCGGAATCCATGCGGTATAAGGCCGTCTTGATTGTGAGACGTCCAGCCTCAACCTGTTTTCGAATCACTTCAGAACGACGAACTAAATCACGTGCGACGCCGTCGGCGTTCACAGCCGATTCAACTTCGAGAGTTGCCGAAGGTGTTTCCGTAGCAACTGTTTTTAATCTGGGCTTTATATCTTGTAACAACCGATCGAGATCAGGACTACCGGCGCTTTCGCCATCCTTAAGATCGAGTGCTGCCTGAACAGTGCCGCACTGACTATGTCCCATAACCACTAATAGCTGTGGACCTAGACGTAAAACAGCATCTTCGAGTGTTGCGATCACTGATGAGTCAAGTGCTCCGCCTGCAACCCGCACGACATAAATTTCTCCGAGTGCTTGGTCGAAGACCACCTCCGGTGGCACGCGCGAATCTGAGCACGACAAAATGATTGCGTGCGGCTTTTCACCAACTGCTAGGCGCTTACGGTCTGCTGACGATTTACCGTCGGCACGATTGTTTTTCTTTAAAAAACGAGTGTTTCCATTTTGCAGCCAGCGAAGTGAGGTTTCCGCATCGGCCTCTTTCTTCTCTGCCGGTTTCTCTGGTGCCTTAGCGGCCACCGTCTTATTTTTCTTCGCGGGACGCATTTCGATTTTCAGTTCATCTTTTGCGTCGGGCTTAGCCGCCTCAAGTTTCTCAGGAGCCGTTTCCGGCGAGGAAAGTCGATCAACTACTTTGGGCGCTAGCT
Organism: Bdellovibrionales bacterium; assembly: GCA_031416685.1. Classification (GTDB taxonomy): domain Bacteria; phylum Bdellovibrionota; class Bdellovibrionia; order Bdellovibrionales; family JAMPXM01; genus JANOUF01. The sequence continues at coordinate 14,529 of JANOUF010000036.1, read as the reverse complement.
CTGGTTTCTCACCTTTTGCACCCTTCAGCGAAATCGTGCCCTTCTCAATGACTTCCTCGTTCTTTTGATCCGCTTCAGTCGCTGGCGGCTTAACTTCGTCTTGTACGATAGGTTCTTGAGCAAACGCTGAAGCTGTAAAAACTAAAGTTGCGAAAACAATGGATGAAATCATTTACTTCACCTGTGCTGAGTCAAAAGGTTGTGCGCGTACCGATGATGGCTTCGTGCCAACGCTATGGTTGAGGAATTCTTCTTGCGAGAAATCATCGACTTGAATTGCGTCGTAACGAACATCTTCCGCTCGTTGCAAGTCTTCGAACTCATCGCGAGTAATCACGCCAGCTTCGAATGCGGACTTAAACGCAGCCGCACCTTTTGACTTCGGAATTTTCTTGTCTTTGATTGCTGCACGAACTTTTCTCTCGGCACCTTCAGCTCGCTTTACGATTTTAAACGCAGCCTCGAGTCGTCCCATCGCCTCAGCAGGATTCGAAGGCACAAAGCCACCTTCCGTGATACGAAGACGTTGCTCGGTATCCATCAACATAATCGATGCAATCTTGTGAGTGTGCTTATCGCTCGATTCGCCTGCCAATGCGTTGAGGTTCGACCACCAACGAAGTGGTCCGGCAAAGAACCAACCTAAACCCGGCACACCAAGATTTTTGAAAATGCCGTCGAACGCTTTTTGCATTTCGTAGAGACCGTGGTTTAAACAGAAATGCACGAACGGAAGATCTTCTTTGCGTGAACCTTCCGCTTGGAAACGTCTGAGCACTGCTGTTGAAATATAGAGCCATGACAAAATGTCTGCAAAGCGCCCTGTGATTTTCTCGCGCATCTTCAATGAGCCACCGAGTGAACCCATCGCAATGTCAGCCATGATTGCAAACGTTGCTGAAGCCCACGAGAGGCGACGATAATAACGGGCCGTACTTCCACGGTATGGACTGATCATGACATAGCCACGCGTGGAGCTGAGCACGACGGCGCGAAAGAGGTTACGCACGATATGTCCGATGTGCCCCCAGAAAGCGGTATCAAAACCTTTTACGTCGTTTTTCTCAATCGCATTCACTTCTTTGAACGCATAAGGGTGCGCGCGAAGAGCTCCTTGACCGAAGATGATTAACGTTCGAGTCAGGATATTTGCGCCTTCCACTGTGATCCCGATTGGAGTTGCGATGTAACAATGGCCCAACATGTTCCGAGGCCCGAGTGAAATTCCAGCGCCGCCGGAAATATCCATCGCATCGTTAATAACTTTGCGACCAATTTCGGTAGCGTTATACTTTGCAATCGCTGTGACAACAGGCGGTTTGATCCCTTGATCAAGAGCACCAAGTGTATAACGGCGCATAGCTTCGAGTAAGTATGTGTTACCGAAGATACGAGCGAGCGGCTCTTCTACTCCCTCGAACTTACCAATCGGTACACCAAACTGTTTACGAATACTTGCATGCGCAGAAACCATTCGCGCGATAATCTTCGCGCAGCCGGTACTTTGAGCAGGAAGTGAAACTCCGCGGCCTGCGGCTAAACACTCCATCAACATTCCCCAACCATGGCCCGCACCTTCGATGCCGCCAATGATTTGGTCGATAGAAACGATGACGTCTTTACCTTGAGTTGGACAGTTGTAGAACGGCACGCCTAAAGGATCATGACGTCGACCGATGGCAACACCAGGAGTTTTTGAAGGGACAAGAGCACAAGTGATGCCGATGTCTTCGCCTTTACCCAAAAGATTTTCTGGATCGCGTAGACGGAACGCTAAGCCGAGTGTTGTTGATATAGCAGAGAGCGTAATCCAACGTTTGTTCCAATTCAGTCGGATATAAAGCTTTCCATCATCACCTTTAAAGAGAATACCGCTCGAAGTGATAGAGCCCGCATCGGACCCAGCAGTTGGTTCCGTCAATGCAAAGCATGGCATCTCTTCACCGATAGCAAGTCGCGGAAGGTAATATTTTTTCTGAGCTTCAGTACCGTAATGAATTAAAAGTTCCGCTGGACCGAGTGAGTTTGGAACCATCACACTGATTCCTACAGGAATCGAACGACTTGATAGAGTCTGAATAACTTCTGAGTGCGCTAGAGCCGTAAAGCCCAGTCCGCCGTATTCCTTCGGAATGATCATTCCAAGAAAGCGCTCTTTTTTAATGTAGCTCCATACTTCTGGCGGAAGATCGCGTGTCTTCCAGATTTCCCAGTCGTCACACATCTCGCACAACTGACGAAGCTGATTGTCCATAAACGCTTTTTCTTCTTGGGTCAGTTGCGGATATGGTTCGTTCATCAAGCGTTTCCAGTTTGGCTTGCCTGAAAAGAGTTCCCCTTCCGCCCACACAACGCCAGCCTCAAGTGCTGTGCGTTCTGTTTCAGATATCTGAGGAACAATTTCGAGTGCCTTCATCGTTTTTAAAACAATGCTCGACACCAAAATCGTACGAAGCGGCTTTACGTTGAAGACAACTGCGATGACCGCGGCTGCGATAAGCAACCACTCCGGTGCGCCGAAGCCAACAAGTCCTGCGCCGATTGCGATGGTCCATAAAAATAATGGAGCGCCGTTGAATCCAAGCACGATAACAACGAGTGCTGTCAGAGCTACAAAGAGCCCGAACGAATCGCCGTTGAATGCACCGTAAATTTGATTGAAGTCCACACCAACCTCCTAAGGGTCAGAAGTATTTTAAGCTCGCTTTAGTTTTTTGCTTTTTGAAATTTGCGTACCAGGAGCACGCGAAACTTCTAAGAGTCCTTTAAATGAGCGCTTCACATGCTGCTCAGCTTTGGGGCTCTCGAGCATTCGCTTGAAATGATGATATCCAAGTACAAATGAATACATCGTCCATGCAAACAGCTCGACATCGAGATCGCTGCGAAAATGGCCCTCGTCGACGGCAATCTTTGCGGCTTTCTCAATGTTCTTAATTAAATCGTTCTGCGCTTTCTTCACAAAGTCACGAAGAACTCCCGGTCGATCATCCAATTCGATCGATGCGGAAATCAAAACGCTTCCCCCTGGGAGCGCTTCTTCGTTATTCAAATGGTCTAGGTAATTTTTGAAAAGCGCTCGTATGCGCGGCTCGCCTCTCGGCTCCTGAAACGCGGGCTTCATTACCGCTTCGACAAACTGCTCTGTTGCAGCCTGCAGAACTGATAATTGGAGATTATCTTTTCCACGAAAGTGAGCGAAGAGACCACTCTTCGACATGCCGACTGCTTTCGCTAGCTCGCCAATCGTAAGGCCCTCGATGCCAGCAAGACTTGCGATTTTGAGCGCAGTATCGAGAATAGCGGCTTTCGTCTTCGCTCCTCGTACTTCGAATATGTTTTTTGCGGCGCTTGATTGCATGTTGGTAGAATAGCACGGTCGTTCTATTTGCGAAGGGGGAAAAGCACGGTCGTTCGTTAAGATTTAGGGAATATCAGGTACTTACGTCTCGTTTTGTGCTGGCGTGCGCTATGTGGGAACTGGACGTTTTAGGTGGTGGGTCAGGGTGAGACAGGTGGCCATGTAGATCTTTTGAGATTGAAATGTGGGATGTGGGATCTCGGATCAATTTATTCGTGGGTCGCTTGGGCGGCCCTTAATCACTGCAAAAATATTTAGCGAGGGCATCGTAGGGCGAACCCTCGCTAAATATTTTTTCGTTTGTCTTTGTTTGGCGTCGAAGTTTTTTGGGAAGTTTGGTGCGAGAATTTCATCGATGAAGGTCTCTGGGTTTTGCGCGAAAAATTGAAAAGTGGTGCGCGGGGATTTGAGAGCGAAAATTGTTTCTTTGCTGTGCGCAGAGTTTTTAAAGATAATTTGAATGCTATGTTTTCCTCTTGACGATGTTTCTCCGAGAGAACTTCGACCGTCCGTAAATAGATTTCTGGGTGAAAGCTCTCTCACAGATAAGAGGAGTAAATATGAAATGCGAATTGAATCAACTGCGCACGTTAGCTCGCGAAGTAGCCGCTCGTTACAACAAAGATGAAGCTGACCTGATGAAGATCATCAAGAACGTCTATCAATCAAAAGCGTTTTACAAATGGGGCTTTGCCAGCTTATTTGAGTATTGCGTTCAGGAATTAAAACTTTCTGAAGCAAACACTTCTAACTTCAGTGCAGTTGCGAAGAAAGCAAAAGAAGTACCTGCGCTAGTGTCTGCGGTTGAAGCTGGGGAGCTCAGCATTTCAAAAGCTCGTAAGATTGTACCGGTGGTGACCAAAGAGAATCACGACCAGTGGCTGACGCTTGCGAAGACATCAACTTCACGTGAGATCGAAAAGGCAGTCGCAATTGCACAGCCGCAACTCGCTGTTAAAGAAACAATGAAGTTCGTAGCCGAAAACGTAATTTCAATGACGACTGCATTCAGCGAAGAAGAGGCTGAGCTTCTCAAGCGAGTGATGGATCTAGAATCGCAAAGAACTCGTAAAGCGTCGTCGAGAAAAGATGCGCTTGTTGCAGCTTTAAAGGAATACATCGATCATCACGATCCTGTTGTAAAGGCTAAGCGAGCTGAGATTCGAGCTCAGAAAAAGCGCTCGGCAATCAACTCGACGCACCCGCTACGAAAATCTGCGGGACAGAAGCGCGAGCGTCGAAAGCAACTCGTCAGCAGACGTCGATCGCCATTGCCGGCGGTACTCGTCCACGCAGTACACATGCGTGATCAGCGGCGATGTACTTTCACTAGTAATAGCAATCGTTGTGGGGCTACTCGGTGGCTTGATACTCATCACATCGTTCCGCGATCGCTTGGTGGTGGCGATACGCTCGAGAATTTAACTACGGTTTGTTCGGCACATCATCGTTTAACTCATTCGAGAGAATGATAGCAATGGCGAACAAATAAAAACGGCGCTGAAAAGCGCCGCTCAAGAATCAATTTTTCAAGGGCAAGATTACTCGAAGCAACCTTCGCTCATGTAACCGTGACCCGTCGTGCGGAAGGTTTTTACCCATCCGTCAGCGTGCTTCTCAGTCCAAATTTTCTTTGAACCTTTCACTGTTGTGAGAACTGCGCTGCCTTCAACTGCATCAGCGTGCATTGGGCAATCAGCTTTAGTTGTTTTGAAGCCACCGGCTGAAGCGGTTTTGCGCTTCGCTTCTTTTTTCTGACCCTTTTGTTCTGCCTTATGCTCAGCTTTATGTTCCGCTTTGTGCTCAGCCTTATGCTCAACTTTTGGCTCAGGCTTCACTGCCGTGTCTTCTTTTTTCACGCTGTCGTGGGGCGGCTGTGGTTCCGGCTGCTTTTCAGGTTCAGGCTCACTGCCATCGTCGGCGACTGTTTCATCATCAGACAATGGTGGATAAGTTTCTTCATCCATCGGCGAATTTTCGTCTTCAAACACATCGTCGAGTTTTTTGGCCGTCGTATCTTGCGCGATAGCGACGAAGCTTGGAACGCTGATCAACAATGCTGCAATAACTAAGAATATCGAGAGGGTTCTCATATTTATCCCCTTTTTTGGATCTATCTTAATTATCGGCGACCGCGATTTTAAAGGTGAGATTACCTACGGACTTCACTACTAAGGTCGAGCTAGTGTTTGGGTAAAATAACGTTTCGGCTGCGACGCTGGATCATCGACTGGCGGAATCGCACGTATCCAGAAGGTTTCCCGACTAGAAAGCGATGAGGATTCGGAAGCACCGATGCAAGTAACGAAGCCTCGTGAATATTCAATTTCGCAGCAGGTTTCTTAAAATATTTCTGGGCGGCTGCCTCAACACCGTAAACTCCGTCACCAAATTCGACGACGTTCAAATACACTTCCATGATTCGCTTCTTTGACCATGCAAGTTCGATGAGGACAGTAAAGTAAGCTTCTGCCGCTTTTCGAATCCAGCTGCGCGCGGGCCACAAGAAAACGTTCTTTGCCACTTGCTGCGTGATCGTGCTGCCACCACGCAACCGACGCGTCGAGCGCTGGTTATGTACGATGGCGCGATTGATCGCCTCGAAATCAAAACCGATATGATCAAAGAATCGCGCATCTTCAGCAGCGATCACCGCAACCTGCATGCGAGGAGAAATTTCTTTGAGCGAAACCCAATCGCGACTCCAAAGTGGCGAGTGACCAGTGACTACACTTTGTGCCGCTCGGATCACCATGAGAGGAGTGAAAGGAATTGGCATCCACCCATAAAGAGTTACGGCGAGAATGCTGCAGGCAAAACCTAAAATGAAGATGCGCCCAAACCAGCGGAGAGTTTGCTTGAACCGATTTTCACGAGGTCCCACATCATCAAAATTGAAACGCGATTCGCGGTTCAAAAACCGCGCATGCCGACCGAAATCACGGCCCCATGAACCGAGTGATTTCGATGTGCGATGACCTGCCTTTGATGAACGCTGTGGTTGCAGACCCAAGTGAGCTAAACTCCTAAAGATTTTCTTAGAGCTAACAGGATATAACGTCATGCGCTGAGAGACACAATGAAAAGTCTAAGATTAATGATTTCTCTGCACATGACAGCTTCTGTCTGAGCGACTAACGTCCAATTCCTTTGGAGCTCTCACTCATGCCGTACGACTCAAACCCAAATTCTCTTTCGACAAGTGTCAGTCGTCACGATCACCACAACATCGAAATCAAAGCGGTTTTCGAAACGACTGAGCAGCCGTTCGAGGGCGAACTCGATGTTTACCTGTTTGTTCCGCGCAGTTTTGACCTTCGATCATGGAGCAAAGCCGATTTGGAACGTGACGTTCGAAGTCGCATGCGGCTCGCGATTCCTCTCGATGGCGAACGTGGTCTTACAGCACTTACCAGGGCGCGCGATACTTTTGCCGCTGCTGTTGTCGAGTACCTAAACAACGTTTCGATGAATCGGTCTGCTGTCGAGGCGATGCTTATCGAAACTGCCCGCGACCTTTGCGCAACAATGGCAGAAACAGTGAAACTTTGGACCGCTCAGCAGACGCGAGCACTTTTGATGGCGCATACACGCCTAGCAACAGAGAATTCCTGTTTAAACGAACTCGATGCACTTCGCGTGTGTCTACTTCGCACTGGCGAACTCATGTGCGACATTCGTTCGGCCGCGCGTCCTGCGATAGATCGTGCGCCAGCGCTTCAAGCATTTGATGAGTATCTAAGTCATCTTTACGTTCAATATTTAGGTGCGATTCGCTCAGAACTAGATCGAAGCGCAGATGCGCCTCACCAAATCGAAGCAAGTAAATATCTCGAAACAAGAAAGCTTCTCGAAAAAACTTTAAGAAAACTTGTGGGCAATGAAGCTGAGTATCGAAGCTACTCACGTTGGGCACCTCGCGAAGAAGAAACAGATCTTGCGCGCGAACAACGCATTCTCCGCATGAGTTATCTAAAAAAGTATTTTCAGAGTCGAAGCTTCGTCGAAGTTTCGCGGCGCCCTGCTCTAAAGCGGATTTCAGAATCAACCGCGCTTGCGGGAACTGCTGTAGCCGGATTTTTCTGGGTGTTCCTCCAAAGATTTAACAATCCCACGTCCGTGGACACCGCCTTTCAAAGTATGTTTGTGATCTTCTTCGGTGTGACGGCATACGTGCTTCGAGATCGTATGAAGGATTGGGCCAAGGAACGATTCAATCAAGAAGCACGCAAGTTCTTGCCCGATTACGAACAGGTTTTACTCGCGCGCGATCAAAAAATCGGCGAAGTAAAGGAGTGGTTCAACTTCCGCGAGCCGGCAACGTTGAACCCTAAGATCCAATCTCTCAGAACCTTGGCTTCAACGAATGAAATTGAACTGCGGCTACCTGAAGATGTTTTTGAGTATCGAAAAGTGCAGACGATGACGCCTGAACTACGCCAGGAAGATAATTCGGTCGCTGTTCGAGCGCTTCATGAAAACGTACGAATTAACTTTGAGCGCTATCTGAAACACATGGACGATCCGTTCAAAGAGCACATCGAGCTCGATCAGAACGGACAGTTCCGTACGAGCCGCGCGCACCGCGTGTACCATTTCTATTTGGCCGTAAGCACCAAAGCTCGAATGCTATCACCTAGACGAAAGAAAGCGATTTCTGAAACTTCAGATATGCGGCTCTATCGAATTGTGTTGGATAAAACCGGTGTTGTTCGTATTGAGAACGTCGAGAATGACCGCGAGACTGCGCTTTCAGCCGTTCAGTTTTCGGTTTCGCCGCGCCCCACTCAACAAACTGCGCATCAAACAGCTCAAGCTATGGCCCATTAAAAAATTCCTCTTCAGTTTTACCACGACTGTTCGATATACTTTTTGTCTATGAAATCCATTTTAAAAAATTTGGTAAAACTATTCGCGCTTTCGACTCTTCTTCTGTGGTTCGTTGGCTACTCTGTCGTCTGCTCCGTCGGCTGCTCTTCTATGGGAAAGCTCATCAAAGAGCCAAAAGTGAAATTGGCTAACTTACGATTGGAAAACACCGATGCTGTTGGCGCCACACTCGTGTTCGGCATTCAAGTCGAAAACCCAAATAACGTTGCACTGAGTGTCGACGAGGTTATTTACGATTTGGAAGTCGCAGGAAAATCTCTGAGCTCTGGCAAGCTTAGCGACGGTGCAAAGGTCGCAGCTAACGAAACGGCGATCATTGAGGTACCCATTGCGGTTAAGTACACCGACCTCTTTAGTTCGGTCATGCAGCTACTAAAATCACAAAGCACTCCTTATCACATCAAAGGCTCCGCCCGCATGGGACTTTTCAAGTTGCCGTTTGATAAACAAGGTGAATTGAAAATTGAAAAAGGTCGGCTGCGGTGATCACGACTGTATACATTTTTCGCCACGGCGAAACCGATTGGAATCTGCAGCGACGCCTGCAAGGTATGACCGATATCCCCCTAAACGAAACCGGGCGAGAGCAAGCATTAGGCTTAGCTCGCAATTTGAAGAAACTTGGCGTCGAAATTATTTTTACGAGTGATTTGACGCGAGCTGCGGAGACAGCACGGATTGCGGCTCAATGGACGCGTGCTCCAATTGTGGTTCATTCTGGTTTACGAGAAACAAATCTCGGAACCGCTGAAGGCGTATCGATTGATGAAGTGAAATCCGTTCTTGGCGAAAAAGATCTTGAGCGCTGGATGTCGATCAAGCCGGAAGATGCGCATTTTTCTTTTAAAGACGGTGAAAGTAAACACGATCATCGCGTTCGGCTCTTTGATGCAATGGAATCGAATCTCAAACGTTTTCGAATGAAGGTTGCCGCTGTTTCTACGCATGGAGGAGCCATGCGCAGAATTCTGCATCACATCCGTCCAGATTTAACAGAACCCGTCTTGTTCCCGAACTGCGGGCTCTACAAGTTCGAGTTTAATTATGAAACCGGTGCGTGGACACATCTAGAGCCTTAAAGGTTTTGCCTAAAGGTTTTGGAAGAGTGCCGTTGGATCCGGTTTCTTTTTGATGAGCTTCATCTCAAATAATTGATCAACCAAAATCTTCCATCTTGCCGCTGTCATTGTACCTAAGCCCGACTTTTTTGTATCGGCCGTCTCGATCAAATTCTTTTGGCCAATGGCAATTTTATTAAACGTTTCAAGGTCCATCGACTTGTTTAAGCCTGCCATGTGTTTGTTGGCCGCTTCAGGCTTTGCTAAATAATCCATCCAACCTTGGCGAACAGCCGCGACAACGGCTTTCACCAACTCTGGGTCACGAGCGATGACTTGCTTTCGTGTTACTAAGACAACTGAGTAAGGATTGTACCCTTCGTCTGCAATCAAGAACGCCCGCGCAGGCTTTCCCTGTTTTTTTGCGGCGAGCGGTTCACTAGTGACAAAACATTGTTGCGCAAACTTTTTGTCCGCTAAGTAGTTCGTGATCCCACCGGTAAATGGAACGATCTTCGCTTTTACGGGCGCAAATTTTTTCTGCACGAATAAAGTTGAGCCGATGCCGCGCTGGAGAGCGATCGTAAAGTCTGGTTTGCTCAGTAACTCCTTGAGATTCTGCACGCCAGAATCTTCACGCACCATAATTCCATGTGGATCAGTTTGATAAGTTGCAAACAGAGCAACGACATCAGTTCCAAGTGCTTGTGAGATGACAACTTCATCGCCATTCGCAATCGCAAAGTCGATTTTTCCAGCGGCAACCATTTGAATAGTCGGTGTGCTAGCTCCACCTTCTACCACTGCGAGTTCTTCCCAAGAGCGCTTCAGCGTCTTCCCTAATACGGCTTGATAAAATCCGCCGAACTCAGGCTCCGCTTTCCAATTCAAAGTGACTTCGATTGTTTTCTTGGTGGCTTTAGTAGCAAAGGTCGTTGATCCGATTGAACAGATCAATGCCACTAAAACAAAAATACGAACGATCATACGTCTTCTCCGCGTTCCGAATGATGCCAATTCTTCAAGGCCCACCAACTTAAATAATTAATCAGAGCAATCATCACCAGTCCAATCAAAGATGAGATAAGTACGGCAGCAAAAACCTGGTCGATCCTCTGCATCGTTCTCGCTGTGTCAACAAGAGAGCCGAGCCCGCCACCTCCGATAAATTCACCTACGATTGCGCCAATCACACTAAGGCCAGCGGCAATGCGAAGGCCTGAGAAGATTTCCGGTAAGGCATACGGAAGACGAAGACGCCACATCACTTGCAATGGCCTAGCTGAATAGAGTTTGAAGAGATCAAGCAATGCTGGATCAGTAGAGCGCAGTCCCAACAGCGTGCTCGCAATGACTGGAAAAATCGAGACGATGAATGCACTTGCTATGACTGTCGGTTGTCCAAAGCCGAACCAAATCACCAAAATTGGTGCAACAGCTATAATGGGAACTGTTTGGAAAAATACTGCGTACGGATAGAACGCTTTACGCGCGAACTCAGACAAGCTTAAGCAAATTGCAAAACTACTTCCGACAACAAAACTTAGAAGTAATCCGACAACAGCTGCCGTCATTGTCCCCATCGCTGCTGCAAAAAGTTCGGATCTGATTTCTAAAATTGCTGAAACCACTTCGCTCGGTGCTGGAACTAAATACGAAGGAATAATTCCCCAGCGCACCAAAAACTCAAATAGGATTACAAACCCGATTAACGGAACTAGCGGCGGAAACAAACTTCGAAGACGACTCATACGCTCGCCTCCGGCGATTTGAACGCATCGTGAAGGATGCGCATTTGTGCGCTAAACTCCGAACCCAATCTCAAATTTTGATCCCGATGCTCAGCAAGGTCGATTCGAGTATCGAGAAGCAGCCGTGCTGGGCGCGCGCTTAATACCACTGCCCGACTTGAGAGAAAAACGGCTTCGCTCACCGAGTGAGTTACGAAGAGTACTGTCATACGCTCTTGTAGCCATAACTCCCGAAGTTCTTCTTGCAGTCGGTGGCGAGTGTTTTCATCAAGTGCTGCGAATGGTTCGTCCATCAATAGCAATGTGGGTCGCGTGATCAATGCTCGCGCGACCGCTGCGCGCATGCGCATTCCGCCAGACAGCTGGTTTGGATATTTGTGGCCGGCGTCTGTGAGATGAACCCGCTTTAAAGAAGCTTCAGCCGCAGTCCGAGCCTCATCGCGGGTAATCCCGGTTAACTCAAGCGGCAATGCGATATTATCAATAACAGTCCGCCATGGAAGCAGATGTGCGTCTTGAAAAACGAAACTTCGGAAATTGGCTTGCGCGAAAGAGTCGAGATCGACCTTACCTGCACTTGGTCGATCGAGCCCAGCCGCTAATTTTAGAAAAGTGGATTTGCCGCAACCGGAAGGCCCTAACATCGTGACGAACTCGCCAGGCTCAACGCAAAAACTCACACGGTCAATAACAAGACCTGTGCCCTGAAATTGCTTTTCGATTTTTTGGAATTCAAGGCGTGCGCCTGATCGTTTAGTCGACACGCCTTTAACTTACTTCATGACTTCAAATGCGCCAAGCCAAGGGTTCATAATTCTCTCAAGCTGCGCCAGGCTCTTTTCATCGTCGAGAGTGTCTTTAATCTCATCGAGGGATTCGATGATAGTAAGGATCTCATTCGGATTCGGAAGCCTCTTACTATCCACAGCCGTATTATAGAACCCTGTATCTGCATTGAACATGTGGCGATTCATCGCGTAGTACATTTCAATCGATGCCGTAACGTAAGCCTGAACTTGCTTGATACGTGCAGCAGCCAACAATGCGCGTAGCACGATGGCTTGATCAGCAGCCCGAGCGGTTCCATATTTCTCGCGGGAAACATGATTAAATTCCGCGTAAGCTAAACCAGCATTATCAAGGCCTGGCTCGCGAATCATCATGCCCGAGAGGAAATTCGCAGTTGTCATGACCATGCTCTGAAGCTTATTTCGTGCTTCGCGAAGCAAATCGACAGGTCGCACTGTGCAACCCACTTTTTTCTTTCCGTCGTTACCTATGCACGGATTTTCCTGGCCAGGTCGCATCTCAAGACAACCTTTATTTCTGCGACCTTCCTTGTTCAGACACTGCAATTCTTTTGAATGTGTATTGTCGAGCCCGTCAGTCGCATCAATGAAATCCACCACCGCTAACAACAATCGTGCAACATCCGCAGGACGAGTTACGTTCTGACGTTTGCCGTTAACGATATCAACGCCGCCCGTGATGATCGTGTCGGTGTCAGGAGTTTCTTTGAATTCATTCAGCCACACGACTTCTTTCGCCTTTGGATTCGTCATGTAGAATGGCGAAAGCTCGCGCTCAAAGTTCTGAAGAATATTGGCAGCATTTCCGACCGCTAACGTGAACATCAACGCCTTTTCGAAAAGCACCTTGTTGTTTACGCTGTTCGGATCGTTATCAGCCGCTTTAGCCTCGCCGCCACCGAGAGCACCTCCGCTACCGATGATGTCACCAATTTTGATCTGACCTAAACTATGATCAAAACCGTTGGTCTTCCAGTCTTGGAAGTATCGGATCATAGAGCTTAAGCCCCGGAGGGTTTCCGCTTGAGCCGCGATACTGATCGAGCGACCCTTCGTCATTTGCACACCATTATAGTGGCCAACCACGCTGAAACGGTCTGGAATCGCATAAATCGTTTTAGAACTAGCATCGTTCTCAATATCAAAGTGTTTAAACTTTGTTGTGTTCGGCGCCTGGGAAACCGTGAACGCACGGAATTTTTTCCCTTTTGATTCTTCAAAGCCGCTGATCGCTATTAGCTTGTTCATTTGCGACAGAACATTTCGCATCACTTGCGGCTGTTTGCTCGCAGATGGCTGACTTTGTTTTTCCAAGCGCAAATTGGCTAACGCAAACGATGCTCCAATAGTTGCTGCTCCTGCCGGGATTCCGCCTTTTGCTTTCACGCTACGGATTCTTGGCGAACCACCACTAATCCAAGTCAGATTAATTTTCGAGGCTTCCACTCCTGGAATAGCTTCGCCGTCAAAAGCTTCGTTTGCGTACTTGTTCACGACACCGCGAATAAAGCCTTTGACGTCGGCCTTAACTCTGTTGATCTCGTCATACGGCAGTTTTCGGAACGGCGCGATTTTATCGAGTGCAATTCGGGGAAGTTCGGAAATAAGAATCGTTGCTTTAGTTTCAAGAACCTTAAAGAGATATTTGCACGCACCATCGTTCATCAACCACTGAATAACGGATGGACCCTGCCCTGCGACTTTAGGATCGGTAAAGCCTTTGATCATCGGAAAGATCTTAACTTTCTTGCCGATTGCGATCTTCATCTTATCGAGATTGGTATTAATTAAAGCATCGCAATCACGATTGCCCAAGCATTTCAACTCGACTTCATTTAAGCCGGCAAGATCTTCTGCGATGGTCTTGTCAATACTAGCGAAGACCTCGATTTTTTCAGCTTCAGTTGTAAACAACGTTTTCGATTGCCAAATGGCAACCATCGCCGTCGAAACGTCTTGAGCATCGCGAATATTCTCGATGAATGTTGCCAGACGATAAGCTTCCGCAATCTGCTCTTTTTCAGCAGGCGGAAGCTTCACACCGAGCTCATCCATAAGATGTTCAGTCGACTTTAAGAGCGGGCGAAGTTGAGTTTGTGCTGCAACATGATCGATAAGTGGAAAATAAAGGTTCAGCTGTTCAGGTACGAGTTTGTCGATTTGTTCTTTAACGAAAGCGTAAACGTCCGCTTCCATCCCATTGCGGATCATATCTGCCATTAAAAACTCGATGAAATCTTTGGCCATCGCTTTAATCTCAGGAATTGAACGGCGTTCAGTTCCGTCTTTTTTAGGCCAAGGGTACTTCGTTTTGCTGCCCTCGATCGTATCGACAAGAATTTTAATATTCTTATCGATTTTAGCTTCGCCTTTGACCAACTCGATCTGAAGGTCGCCAGCTGCAAGATTGATTGCCGTGTTGACAAAGAGCGTTTCAACGAACGAAGGTTTCGTCACGACTCCAGGTGCTTTATAGAAAAGTTGAGCAAGACGCTCACCTTGTAGTTCAAGGTTACGTCGATTGTACTTACGTCCTAAGCGAATCAAGCTCTCGGCTGTATTCAAATAATCAGCCGACTCAATCTCGCCATTCCAGGCGATACGAGAACTTAATTGCATCGTCTTTTTGCTAAAAACGAGATTTGGATCTTGAGTGACTG
>JANOUF010000035.1:0-5039 GCA_031416685.1 Bdellovibrionales bacterium | reverse complement strand
GTTGATGCTGGTAATAAGCGCGCAAAAGAGGCTGGCCTTACGAACTGCAAGTTTGTAGAAGGCGATGCCTGCAATTTGCATGAGCTAAAAGATCAGATGTTTGACCTCGTGGTGAGTATTTTTGGAGCGATGTTCGCGCCTAAACCATTTGATGTGGCTAAAGAGATGGTGCGAGTGACTCGGCCTGGTGGCCGGATTGTAATGGGGAATTGGATTCCGAATGATCCGACGCTGGTTGCGCAAATCTTGAAAATCAGCTCGGCTTATTCACCACCACCTCCCGAAGGGTTCATTAGTCCGATGACTTGGGGAATGGAAAACAATGTGATCGAGCGCTTCACCAGCGCCGGTGTTTCAAAAGCAAATATTACGTTTGTCCGAGATACATTTACTTTCAAATCACCAGATTCGCCAACAGAGGTGGTCAATTCTTTTAGAAGATACTACGGGCCAACCATGAATGCATTTGAAGCGGCGGAAAAGGTCGGCAAAGCCGACACCCTGGGAAGAGAGTTAGAAGATCTTTTCATAACTCAAAACAAGAGCCCAAACAAGGCCACCACTAGCATTCCGGCAACCTTCTTGCGTGTGACAGTCACGGTTTAAAAAACAATGATGGGGCTATTATTTGGTTTCCGAACTGGCATAACTCGGCCCAAATATAAAGTCCTGCCGCCAAAAATTACGGGTGATGAAACTTGGGAGCGTATGGCGTTTGCTAGTTAAAAACTAGGCCGACTCCAGTTTTACCTCGTACTTGAAGCCTTCTTTAGCGAGTGAATCCCGTAGTGCCAATTGAATCATTCCAATTTGAGGCAGGCCAAGCTTCTTGGCGATACGAGCGGCCCTGGTGGGCGTAGGAATTCGGCGTCCCTTTTCAAGGTCATTGAGGTTTTGAACAGATAGACCAACTTTTTTTGCAAAGCCCGTCTGAGTCATCTCTTCAGACCCTCGCCACGCTCGCAACAGTTCGCCGAAAGTCAGCGGACCATATTGCTTCTCGAGCTTCTCGAAATAAGATTTAGTAGTCATGTTTGTGTACCTCCAATAGCTCAATGTGAACTCGACCCTGAATCAAGTCCATTTGATTCAACCAGAAAGATCCAGAAAATGACTTTCTTTCTGATAAAGTCGGGCACTTTGGCTAATTGCTTTTCAAAAGTCTTGCTGCGTGAAACCCTGGGGCGTACATCCATCTAAAACCATATTACTTCAAATTGAAGTAAATTGAAAGATCTATTTAAATGAGAGAAACTGACCCGAGATCTTAAGGAAGCTTCTGCATGTTTAATGTGGCCCCGCCTTTCGTAAATATCGCTCAATTGAATCCTGGCTAACCCCAAAATGATCAGCCAACCTCCCAAGATTCCATTTCTCAACCTCACGCAAATGCGCCAGCCGTGCGTAGTTGAACCTTTTCATTCCCCACTGAATCCCGTAAAACCTTGTTATAACGAGTTTGGGCGGTTCGATGACGATAGGACAACGCCCACCAAAAAGGGAAGTGCACCATCGGTGCATTTCCCTTTTTTTATGGGCATCGTGAATCGAATCAACTTCCCGGGTTCACAAAAATCGCACTACGCGATTTTTGAGCGAACATCGCTAGCACGATGTGAGTCGCGAAGCGATCGCGTACAGGAAGTACGCGACAATTCCCGCCGCCTCCACCATTTCTTTGTCTTACGTCAGTTTACGGCGTAAGACTCAAACGTAATTTATGATTTTAATCGAGCGAGACAAAAATTGAATCAACAACCTAAACTTGGGCTCAAAGAAAATCTGCCTCAGTTTTTACTTCTTGTTGTCGTTAATGCCTTCGTCGGGGCGATGATTGGATTAGAACGAAGTATTCTACCAAGCATTGCCGAGCAAGAATTTCATCTTAATGCTAAGACGGCCATACTTTCATTTATCGTGGTCTTTGGTTTTACAAAAGCGATAATGAATTATTTTGCTGGTCGGCTATCAGATCAGTATGGGCGCAAAATTGTGTTGGTGAGTGGTTGGTTGTTCGCAATACCAGTGCCATTCTTGTTAATGTGGTCACCGTCTTGGACTTGGATTCTATTTGCCAATGCACTTCTTGGAATTAGTCAGGGACTAACGTGGTCTACGACGGTAATAATGAAAATTGATCTTGCTGGTCCAAGTAAGCGTGGACTTGCAATGGGGCTTAATGAGTTTGCAGGTTACTTCGCAGTTGCGGGTTCAGCACTTGCGACTGGTTACATCGCAAGTCATTTTGCTTTGCGACCGCAACCATTTTATTTGGGAGTTGTATACGTTGCCCTTGGACTGATTTTGAGTATTTTCTTTGTTCGGGAAACTCAAGCGCACGCAACCCATGAAGCAAAAGTTCATCATGCTGAGAATAAAGTTAATTATTCGCAAAAAGAAATTTTCATTAAAACTTCAATTAAAGATCGCGATCTGTCTTCAGTTACCCAAGCAGGATTTGTTAATAATCTAAATGATGGAATGGCTTGGGGGTTATTTCCAATTTTTTTCGCCGCCGCTGGTATTAGTTTGGAGAAAATTGGTTGGTTAGCTGCAATTTATCCAGCTAGTTGGGGTTTATTTCAGCTTTGGACGGGGCATCTATCAGACAGTATCGGCCGTAAGTGGTTGATCGTTTGGGGAATGTGGGTTCAGGCCGTTGGTATCGCGTTGACGGTCTTGTCGAATAGTATTGCGGGTTTTGCGGGCGGCGGTTTACTTCTTGGTATCGGAACAGCAATGGTTTATCCAACATTGTTAGCGGCGATTGGCGACGTAGCGCACCCAACCTGGCGAGCCTCTTCTGTGGGAATTTATCGACTTTGGCGTGACTTAGGATATGCGGTGGGTGCAATTATTGCGGGAGTAACCGCCGATCTTTTGGGTCTTGATTATGCGATTTGGCTGGTCGCATTCATAACGGCACTTTCTGGTGTTGTAGTTGCTATCCGAATGAAAGAGACATTAAGCCAAAAACTCAATAAATGAATTTAAGCCAATTTAAGCCGAGAGATTTCAAGTGCAATGGACTCGCTTAGTTAGGAATTGTCGAGAGGCGGGAGCCCTCGACAATTCCCGCCGCCTCCTTCGCTGGCAGATTGTCCCAAAGTTTTCCGAATAACACTCCTTCGTCACTATCTGCAGAAATGTATGACGGAAAACTATGGTGAAATCAGAATCTGACAACTAGCCGTAGGGAGAGAGCCGTGCTGAAATTCCATGATTTTCTAGTCAAAAATAAAGAAGAAATTTTGGCCATGACGGAAAAGAAAACACTCGACTTGGCAGGAGAACACGCAAGCTCTGATCAACTAAAGCAGGGGCTGCCAATTTTCTTCTATCAATTTCTGGGAATACTCCAACTTGAACGGCCAGCGATCACAAAGAAAGCAGCTAACCAAGGCGGTGCTACAAACGGCGCAAAAGAATCAGACGAGCCTGCGATGGCCATGGCAGCAGGTGAGCCAGAGGAAGCAGAGGTTGCAAAAGCTGCGGGCCTACACGGAATGGAAATGCTACGTCTTGGGTACACGCTTTCTCATGTCATTCATGCATACGGGGCAATGTGCCAGTCGGTCACTGAGTGTGCGGATAAAAAACATTTCGAAATTTCGGCTGGTGAGTTTCATGACCTAAATCAATGTTTGGATGTCGCGATTGCAGGGGCTGTCACCGAATTTCAGTCACTTCAGGACTCCCAAGAAATGAGTCGAGAAGTAAAACATCTGGGGTTTTTGGCCCATGAAATGCGAAACGCAGTTTCTACAGCAAGCATTGCTGTTCAATTAATAAAAAAAGGAACAGTGGGTATAAGTGGAAACACGGGCGCGGTGCTGGAAAGAAGTTTGAAACGGATGGAAGAGCTTATTGATCGTTCATTAACCGAAGTCAGACTCCGTGTCGACCCCGAGGGTCTTATTGAATCTGGTCACCTGCTACTAATTGTCGATCAGATTCTTGTGACCGCAGGAGTCGAGGCACAAAGGAAAAAACAAATAATAGACATTAAAATTGATCCGACTTTAATGATCGAAGCAGATCAACAAGCCTTTCACTCGGCACTTTCTAACCTCATTCAGAATGCGCTCAAATTCACTCCCGAAGGCGGTAAAATTCATGTGCGTGGCACATCGGTGGGAGAAACGATAGTCATTGAAGTTGAGGACGAATGCGGAGGTCTGCCTGGTACTCCGTCAGAACTTTTTAAGCCCTTCAAACAGAAAAATGAGAATCGAAAGGGCCTTGGCTTAGGCCTGACCATCGCTCAGCGAGCCATTGAACTTAATCACGGAACGATCGAGGCGCATAATCTCCCTAAAAAAGGCTGTATTTTCAAAATCACTTTGCCAAAAAAGATTAGTCAGAAAAAGTCGAAAACGAAACCGCATCACGAAAGCAGTCCTTCTCACTAGTGCAGACCTGCGAAGGCCGTGATTGGTAGGGTTGAGCGAGCTGCGGTAATAGATAATCTCTATCAGCATATAGATATTATCGAATTTACTTATACACGTATCTGGCCAAATCTCTTAACTCGCGTATTAAGAACAATATTGAAAGGAAATCGACCGATGATATTACCTCTTCCTCGTCTACTTGCGATTGCTATAAGCGCAATGATGATAACTCCTGCCAATGCGCAGGAGAATGAAAGTCCAAAGGAGCAACCGGCTCCTCGGCAAATTAGAAAACAAACCGCACCAAAGTCAGAAAAAGCTCCGACGGCAGAGGGCGAGTCGATTGCAAGTGAGTCATTTGCGGATCGCAATACCGCTAACAATCAATTTTGGTGGCCTGAGCGTCTTGACCTTTCTCCACTCCGTTTAAACGGCGTTGAGTCTGATCCGTTCGCAAAAAATTTCGATTATTCAGCAGAGTTTAATAAGCTCGATCTCAAAGTCGTGAAAGAAGATATCGCGAAAGTTCTGACTATAAGCCAAGATTGGTGGCCTGCTGATTACGGACATTATGGTCCATTTTTTATTCGTATGGCATGGCACTCAGCCGGAACTTACCGCACGATTGACGGTCGCGGAGGTGCA
>JANOUF010000034.1:0-3763 GCA_031416685.1 Bdellovibrionales bacterium | reverse complement strand
TGATAAGCGCAAAACTTGCTGAATGACTCTCGGGGAAACCGTAGCTTGAAAAGCCAACGATGGTTTTAAAAATTTGCTCGGCATACGTTTGTGTAATTCCGTTATCGAGCATGCCGTTGATGAGACGTTGCCTTAGTGTGTGCATGAGTGAACCTTTCGTCCACGACGAAGACATGATTCTTCTTAGCTCGTCGGCTTCGCCAGGCGTAAAGCCAGCGGTTTGCACGGCGATTTGCATGATTTGCTCTTGGAAAATCGGTACACCCATTGTGCGTTTAAGAATGGGTTCTAGTTTTGGATGCGCGTAGGTGACTTTTTCTTTCCCGGCTCTGCGTTTAAGAAACGGGTGAATCATTCCACCTTGAATCGGACCAGGTCGCACGATCGCGACTTCAATGACGAGATCGTAGTAGTTCGCTGGCTTCAATCGAGGCAGAAGTGACATCTGCGCTCGCGATTCAATTTGAAAAACGCCGATCGTATCAGCTTTTTGAATCATCTTGTACGTTGGCTGATCGTCGTGGGGAATTTGCGCCAAGTTCATATGGATTCCGCGATGGGCTTTAAGCATCTCAAGGGATTTTCTAAGTGCGGTAAGCATGCCGAGTGAAAGTACGTCGACCTTCATGAGGCCAAGCGTGTTCACGTCGTCTTTGTTCCACTGCACGACGTATCGACCATCCATGGTGGCTTTTTCTACCGGCACGAGATCAACGATAGGATCATGACCAATAACGAAGCCGCCAGTGTGAATACCGAGGTGACGAGGGAAACCTTGCATCTCAACTGAGAGTTGCAGCATGAGCTTAAACCTCCGAGGAGAAAGTCCAAATTGAGCGATGCTAGTTGGTTGCTCAACTAATTTCGAAAGGCCCTCTCGACCCATAAAACGAATGAGCTTAGTGATGGTGCTGAGATCAAGACCAAAAACTTTTGCCACTTCGCGAATCGCCATCCGTGAGCGATAGCAAATTGTTGTGCAAACCATGGCCGCATGTTTTTCGCCGTATTTTGTAAAGATGTACTGAATGACTTCTTCTCTGCGCTCATGTTCAAAGTCGATATCGATGTCGGGTGGTTCACCTCGTTCTTTGGAGATGAATCGCTCGAAGAGAAGTTCCATTCTTACGGGATCAATGTTGGTGAGTCCCAAAATAAAGCAGACGATAGAGTTGGCTGCAGAGCCTCGCCCTTGAAAAAGAATTCCTTTTTTACGTGCGAACTGGCAGATATCCCAAAGAGTTAAAAAATAATCTTCGTACTCAAGTTCGCTGATGAGTTCCATTTCATGTGCGATTTGCCTGAGAACCGCTGCTGGTGCGCCTTTTGGGTAGCGCCACTTAAGACCTTTTTCCAAAAGCTCGCGCATAAAGTCATTTGAAGTTTTTCCTGCGGGAAGAATTTCTTGCGGATAACGGTAGCGAATCTCTTTTAAAGAAAACTGTAGACGCGAAGCAATTTCCTGGGTGCGCGCGAGCATGTCAGGTCGCTCGCGCCAAACGTGCCTAAGCCAGTTAAGTGGTTTTAGGTAACGCTCGCCATTTAGAAGAAGTTTTGTTTTTGCATCCGTGAGAGTGGTTTTGTGCAAAACACAAGTGAGCACATCGTGGAGAGGTTTTCTCTCAGGGATGTGATAAAGCGGCCACTGTGTGGCGAAGAGCTGAATTTGCAAGTTCGCTTCGATCTTCAAGGCTTGCTCGTAGAGAGTGACCGCTTCCCAGGTAAAATCTTTGTAGACGGGGAGATAGACGCGATCTTGAAAAGCGTCTTGCAAACGACGAAGGTGGTCCTCGCTCCATGGTGGGAGAGGAAAAGCGATCAAATCTTCGTTGTTTTTGCAAATCTCTTCGAGAGAAAGCCACGAAAACCCTTTCGGAGCTGGACGCTTCGCTTGAGTGATGAGTCTACAAAGTCTGGCATATCCAGTTTTGTTCATTGGTAAGAGAGCAATGGGTGAACCGTCGTACGGGGTGAGTTCAGAGCCGATTCCATATTGAAAAGGCCGGGTGGAACGCGCAAGTTCCGAGGTATCAAACGCAGATGGCTTCTCTAAAGCCTGATAGCCTCGTACAACACCGTATAGGCCGTTGACGTCAACCAACGCAAGACCCGCGTAGCCGAGTTGTTTTGCACGGAGGACCATCTCCTCTGGATGAGAAGCCCCCTGCAAAAAAGAAAAATTGCTGCGTGCGAGAAGTTCAACATACTCACCTGAACGCTGCGAAGTCGAGGAGGGTGCAAGCGAAGAGGAGGAAGAAGGAGACACTGGCAATGAGAAGGACTTTTTGTGTTTCATATTGGTTCCTACGCATAGACCGCCCTTCGCTAATCACACGTGCCGCTAGCTGAAAATGCCCGACGGCATTTAGCCGTCTCTCAGCCCGTGCGACATTTTGTTGTGCCCTTAAGTTGTTTCTCATTGTTGATCCTTCCGTGGTGTGTGTGCGGTGTTTAGGTAACAAGTACCTAATGGAGTAACTCGAGCGAGTATTTCTTAATCGAAATATCCGTGCAGAAAGTATTCTTGGCTTTCGAGGTCTTGGTAAATCCAAAGACATTGGCCTTCAGCTGATACAGCAAAGTAATAATCACGGCGTTCTCCTGGGCGATCGATCGCCTCCCCCTCCCACCAAGCGTCTTCAAGACGCTCGATGGGGAGGCCTGTTAATAATTGGATTTTTTCCATTTCACGAATCGTAATCGGTTTTGGTGTTTTCAAAAGTCGTGTTGGCCGAGGCGCTGCCTGTACAGCTTTGCCGTACTCAGGCACGTACTGATAAGCACCTTCGGTCACAACTGAGCCACGCGTAGCGAGAGCTAAATTTCCACAAATTTCGCCTGAGCTTCGCACTTCCCATGAACGCTCAGGCAAAATCGAATCGCGAAGCGAGTAGCGACCCGTGCGAACGTTAGATTGCTCGAGCAAACTCATAAGACTATCGAGTTTGTCTTGATCACTATTTTGCGGCTCAAAGAAATCAAACTGCTGCGTGCGTTCAGGACAAGGAATAACTTCAATTTCAAATTCGCGAATTGGATTATCGAGATCGACATTCTCGAGTTTGTTTTCGAGAAGAGTTAAGTAGAGCTCCATATTGCGATTCGGATTATTCGGCTCAACTTCGATCGAAAAGCCAGTATTTGAATACTCGCAATGCAAATGCAGAACTAAGCGACGAGCATATAGGCAACGTCCTTGAAGTCTTGCGAATAAGAACTGCAAGCTGCGACGAACTTGATGTAACAAGAGCGACGTCAAAGAAATCGGAAAATCAATATAGACGTATTCTTTCAGCGGTTCTGTTGGCAGAAGCGGCGAGATCACTTGCGTGTCAGTGCCGTTCATTCTTTGCCAGAGAAGCGCGCCGGTTTCACCCCAGCGTTCTTGAAATGAAGTCAGACTAAACCGATCAAGATCACCGATCTTTTCAAAACCAAGCATATAGAAAAACGTCACGACTTGTTCAATGGCGCGCGGACTTTTCCATGGGCTAAGCCCTTCCATGTGAAGGAGGAGGGGAAGAGAGAGAGGCTGCAAGGTTTCTCTCTCTTCCCCCGGATGGCAAATAAAGGTTGGGCTGTTGGAGGAGCACGAATGGGCAAACGCATGTGCGCAAGCAACCGTGTCCGAGACGGCAGCCTTAGCTTCGAAACCAAGTTCATTCGCTGTTGCCACCGCGCTCTTTACGATTCCGCTCTCGGGTGAGCCGGGATCTGACAAAGAACGAAAGAAGTGAGCCGTTGTGGCGATATCTAAGAAGAG
>JANOUF010000033.1:0-5032 GCA_031416685.1 Bdellovibrionales bacterium | reverse complement strand
GCTCATTAACGATTACATGCCCGCTCTCAACTCCAAGACCGCGAATCGCACGTCTCATCGCTAAGAACGATGCCTGCAAAATATTGTGTTCTACGATCTCTTCAACGTTTGCATATGCAATGCTGACTTGAGCATTCGCTTTAATGAGCTCTGCTAACTCTTTACGACGGTTTTCGGAAATGAGCTTACTATCGGTGATACCTTCAACTGCGAAGCCTTCAGGCAAGATCACGGCTGCTGCATAAACAGATCCAGCTAAACAACCACGACCAACTTCATCCACACCGATAATCGGCCCAGGACCAAGTGCTTCCCAATCAAAGGGAGAAAGATCTAGTTCTTCATGCGCGGTGTCTGTCATTGTTACCAGAGTAGATTGCTATCAGCTTAAATGCAAAACGGCTCTCAAGGTGAGAGCCGTTTTCTGAATTTTAATTTGCTTTTAGTTATGCTTTTTCAGTTGGCGCTTCTGAAGCTGACTCAGCCGCTGAAGCTTTTGCTGCAGCTGCCGCGTTCTCACTCTTCTCGTTTTCGCTAACGAGTTCAGAAGAAATCGCTGCCGCTTTACCTTTTAGATCCCGAAGGAAATAAAGTTTTGAGCGACGAACTTTACCGCGAGAAATAAGTTCCACGCGATCAACCGTTGGCGAATTAAATGGGAAAGTACGCTCAACACCCACGCCCGCAGAAATCTTGCGAACTGTGAATGTGCGAGTAAGACCCGAACCTTGAACTTTCAAGCAAACGCCGCGGTAAAGCTGAACGCGCTCTTTTTCACCTTCGCGTACGCGAACGTAAACGCCGACTGTATCGCCAGCTTTGAAATCAGCAATATTCTTCTTTTTGTTACCAAGCGACTTCATCGTCACTTCACGGACCAGATCCATGATGAACTCCCCAAAAAACTAACCAGTAGATTCTTTATTCGTAAGAGGTAGTTAGCTACCATGCACCGAGTAAACGGTCAAGGCAGATACTCACGGCAGAGCGAACCGATAAATGCCGATAATCCAGGGGAGGAGCGCCTTTAAGTGGTTCTAATAGCAGATGACAGCCTTTAAGGAACTCCTCGGTCATCCCAAACCCAGTTCCAAACAACAATAAAACCGAGTCAGCCTTCGCTAAAACCTCTGCAGCTTTAGGGTCCAGACCCTCAGTTTTGCCTATGTCCAAATGTGCTTTTAGATCGCGAAATCCTATTTTTTTGACGCCCTCAACTACTCGTGCGGTTGTGCCAATGACGACAGGATTTCCACCTAACTTCCGGATTGCCTCATCAACCGACTCAACTGTTTGAACAATCGAGAGCGCCTGACTTCGAAGCGGATTCATCCGGCTTCCCTCGCCGACTAAATGATGATCGAGAAGGCGCGCAACGAACATGAGTTGTTCATGAGATGGATGCACGATGAAGTATTTCTCGAGTCCGTAGACTTTCGCTACGCGTGCAATGTCGTGGACATCTAAGTTTGTGATATTCGTTGCTACGGTTTCGCTTTGTCGATCACGAATGGGCCAGTGAATGAGTCCGATCGCTAGAGGAATTCTCATCTCTGGTTCTTTTTTCTGATCTTTCATCGTCTAACGACTTTTGCTTCGAGCTCATGAAGAGCAACGGCTAGTGCCGCGCGATTTTTTAAACCACAAACTTCAAGCTCGGAGTCGCTCATCGAAGACAAAAGGGATGTCGTTCGGTGGATTTGCTTGGTAGTGGCAGGTGTTTTCTCAAGAAGATCAGGGCGATTCTGCAAAGTTGAAAGCAAAGAAAGTGATTCTCTCCACTCGTTGATTTTTGCGTGATTGCCACTAAAGAGAATTTCAGGAACAGCTTGTGCCTTCCACTCGCGTGGTCGAGTAAATTGTGGATATTCAAGCCATCCGTTCGCAAAACTTTCTACCTCGGCAGACGTCGCGTTTCCAAGAACGCCCGGTAAATGCCTGCTCACCGAATCGATCAAAACCAGTGCGCCGAACTCGCCGCCACTTAGGACGTAATCGCCGATACTAAGTTCCTCGAAGTTATTTTCTTCTAAAAATCGCTGATCAACTCCGCCATAACGTCCGCATAGCAAAACGACCTCATCGCTCTTAGCTAACTCTCGTGCGTACTGATCCGTAAGCGTTTTTCCTCGAGCTGATAAATAAATCATCTTTGCGCTTGAGGACTTCAAGTTTTGCTTTAAGTTTTGTCGAACGCTTTCTAGAGCTGGATCAAGCGATTCGGGAAGCATAACCATCCCGTCACCGCCACCAAATGGCCGATCATCAACAGCGCGATGAGCATCGCTGGCCCACGAGCGAGGGTCATAAGTTGAGACTGATAACTTTTTGTTTTGAATCGCGCCACTGACAACCCCGTAGCCAAGGGCATCGGTAATCATCTTTGGAAAGAGCGTAATGACATGAAAATGCATGACGCCTACTCGCCATCCTGATCGTCGGGTAGATTATCGTCTGGCTCAGGCGTTTCATCGACAGGCTCACCAAGCAAACCCTCTGGTAGATCCATTTCAACAACTTGTGCTTCGTAGTCGATGCCTTTTACGAATTGATCAACGAACGGAATTTCGAATTCACCTTCTTTGGTTTTAACAACCAAAAGGTCTTGCGCAGTGTTTGAAGAAAAGTGCGTGATCGTTCCAACTTCACCGCGACCTGAAACGTGGAGCTTAAAGTTCTGGATTTCAATCAGGTAAATTTGTTCGCCACGCTTAGAAACTAAAAACTCAGATGGAATTTCAAGCGACCAGCCTTTTAATGCCTCAGCTTCGTTTCGCCCATTGATATCGGGACTTAAAACGATCATTCCATTTTTGTGAACTCGAGCGGATTTAATAGCGAAGACTCTTGCGTCTCCAGGAGTCGGCGGTGTTAGCCGAAGCTCTTTCAGGCGTTTCAACCATGGGGCTTCGCCCGCCTTTAAAGTGATAAAGAGTTCGCCTTTTAATCCGTGAGCATCTTTAACTCGACCGATTGTTACGAACTCTTCCACTGTGAATCTATTCGACGATTTCGAGAACACTGCGCTTATGAAGCTTCGTGCTTGCAGCGTTGAGGATCGTGCGCATCGAGCGCGCTGTTCGACCTTGCTTGCCGATGACTTTCCCGAGGTCCTCTTTTGCGACCTTGAGTTCCACCACTGTGGTTTGCTCGCCGACAATTTCGTTTACTTCAACTTGATCCGGCTTATCCACGAGGGATTTCGCCATGAACTCCACGAGATCTTTCAGGCTCATATGATCGTAGCTCATCTAAACGCCCTTTTTTGCCTTTTACTTTCAACCGGCGCGACTGCCGACTGACAACATGAACTTAAAGGCCAACTTCATACATTTTGACTCAAAACCAAGAGGCGTTGAAGCCTAGTTTGGAATGAGTCGAGGCTTGATTCAAACTACCGGCTGAGTTTTTGCCAAGTTCTTCATCAGAGTCTGGACTCGAAGAGATGGCTGAGCACCCTTCTTGATCCACTCTTGCGCCTTCTCCACATCGAGCTTGAGCTTAGGCTCTTCACCGCGTGGAGTTGGGTTATAATGACCAATGATTTCTAAGAACTTACCAGTCGCGTATTTGCGAGAATCAGCAACTGTAATACGGTACTTAGGGCGTTTTTTTGAACCAAAGCGTGCAAGACGAATTACGACCACGAACAAAACTCCTGTTTACAGAAAAATTCCGGAACAGTTTGTTTACACCTAGCGCCATCCCTAGAGCAAGGGAAAACCTCTGATTCCATTGGTGTATTTACAAAAACCTTGCTCAATCCCGTCAGTCTGGACCACGCGACAAGCGATGTATCTTTGTTTAATTGGCGCTCGCGCCTTACACGCCCTGGCATAGGCCCTGCTTAGGTAACGAACTCTTTTTTTGGTGCCCGGTTAGGAGCCGTCTTTGATGACCCGATTTCTTGCTAATTTAGCCCTGCTCGCTGCGATTTTGCCGGCTTACGCTGCTCGGGCCGAATCTGCAGAATGCCTGGCTTGTCAGTGGAAAACGCCCGCCTACGTTTCGGAAAACCACCGCGCTGGCGCATGTGAAGACATGTACCAGTCTTTTTGCGTCGACAGCCGCGGTATTAAAAAGAATGAAAAAGATCTCGAGCAAATTATGTCTAGTCTTCAAAGCGCCGTAGCGACTGCAAAGCAAGCAAGCTTATCAGCCCTTGGATTCGCAGACCTAAATTCAGCAATTCAAGCGCATGCTCAAGCTGCTGGCGTTCAGTTCGTGCCGGTGCTTTCTGATCGAGCGAAGAAGTACATTTTCGAATCCGACTACAAAAGCTTCACGGATGAATCGGAAATCTATAAGAGCGCAGCTGAATGCAAAAAGCAGCTAAACGCACTTAAGCCTGTAACGAAAGGTAGCGCCCAAGATCTCAAGAAATCGATCAACCGCTATCGGGCCTTCATTCAGAACGCTGCGGATTTTCGCCTTGAATCTTTTTACTTCTCACTTCCCGCAATGATGACAGCACTCAGTGAAAAGTGCGCAGACTTCGAGAATCTCGAAGATCAAGTTAAAAGCGCACCCGAACTTTCGAAATTTAAATTAACTTGCTCGCAGCTACCGAAAATACGCAAAAAAGCGATCGACATTTTCCGGCAGTCAACCGATGAAGGCGCACGCGAAAAATCAAAGGCTTTTGTTAACGAGCATCGCGACGTGCTTACGGGTACGGTCGAACTCGTGACTCCTCTAAAGGAGGGTGTCAGCGAAATTAGTCAACTCAGAACCGAACAAAGTCGGCTAAGCCTGGAAGCTGCTACTGCGTGCAACGGGATGGCGTCAAATCTCACGACAATTGTTAAGGAAACAACAGTGGCCCTAGTAAGTGCCGTCGCGCGAGCTCGTCCCACTGTCGAGGCACTCATTGACCGTTTCTATTCGGAATCGAGAAAAACGAAAGCAGAAAAGATTTTTGCCCGAGTAAAATCTGAGAATCTAAAAATTGTCGAGCGAACGGCGCTGAACGATCAAGCCCGTAAGGACCTTTCTGAGTCCTATTCAAAATTGAAGATCGCTTGGTTTGCAA
>JANOUF010000032.1:0-22914 GCA_031416685.1 Bdellovibrionales bacterium | reverse complement strand
CCCAAGCGTTGCAGTTGTCTGAATAAAACTCGTATAAAAGCCGCGTTTTCCGTCGGGAGAATGTTCCGCAACGTAAGTTGCGGCTCCTCCATACTCACCACCAAGAGCCAATCCTTGAAGAAGCCGAAGTAAAAGTAAAAGGATCGGCGCAAGTACACCAATGGTTTCATATCCTGGCAGCAAGCCAATCGCTGTCGTCGCTCCACCCATAATCAGCAGTGTTACGAGAAACGTGTATTTCCGACCGACAACATCGCCCATGCGACCGAAAAACAAAGCCCCGAAAGGTCTTACGATAAAACCAGTGGCAAAAGTTGCTAGCGTTGAAAGCAGCCCAACGGTAGGGCTCGAACTAGGAAAAAATTTTGCTGAGATGATCGTGGCCAGACTTCCGAAAATATAGAAATCATACCACTCAATCAAAGTCCCTGCGCTCGATGCGCCTATTACTTTCCAAATATTTGTAACTTCGCTGCTCTTCACTTGCTTGTTTTTCACGACGTCTCCCATTAGCGGTGAGCTAATCCTTCAGTGATTGGTAAATTGATCGCGCGTCTCGTTGCGACCAATGTACCAACGAGTGCAAGAAACAAAAGCAAAACTGCCGACAAGACAAAGTTTGAGACCGGCAAGAGAATATGGAAAGGAACATCTTCCGAGAGAATTCCAATTTTGTAGTAGATAACGATAACGTCAAATGCGTAGGCGACAAAAAGCGAAACAACGATTCCTATCGCTATTCCGATACCTGCCAGTAACGATCCCTCTAGAACAAACAGCGATAA
This sequence comes from Bdellovibrionales bacterium, assembly GCA_031416685.1. Classification (GTDB taxonomy): domain Bacteria; phylum Bdellovibrionota; class Bdellovibrionia; order Bdellovibrionales; family JAMPXM01; genus JANOUF01. Next base: position 22,129 of record JANOUF010000032.1, on the reverse strand, counting down.
AATATGAGATTTGCTAAAGCCAACTGACTTTAGCGTCGCGATCTCGCGCGTTCGCTCCTGAACTAGCCGCATGAGAGTACTAACGACAGAGAGTCCAACGATTGCGAGTACAACCGCGATCGTGAAATAACGAAACACATACAAGAAGGCGAGACTTCGAACATAGATATCGCCAAATGGATGATCCTTCCACTGAACCGCTATCACCGGGAGCGCAGCTTTATCAAATTCCCTCTGTAATTGAGTCATTCCCTCGCTCACATCTATCGAATCGTTGAAGCGCATACTATAGAAAGTAATCCCATCTGTCCCAGCAAGTGTCTGCGCTTTTGCGAGTGGCATGGAGGCATAGCGAATATCCAATTCAGTAAAGATCGCGTCGATCATACCGATGACTTCTAAATTTGTGGCATTGATTTGCCCTGCGGCACTAGTGGTCATCAGCTGCAAAGTGTTTGTTAAACACTGAAATGGACGTTCTTCAGCTTTGTAACCACCTTTGGACTGCATGACTTTAAAACCAGGGTCGGCCTGGCAATCTAAAATTTGTCCAAGGCGCTTTCCAATTATCACAGCATCCGATCGTCCGTCATGGGGGCGACCTGCGAGTGTGTTCCAGCGCCAACTCGGCTGTCGCATTTTCTCGCCGGCTTCAATGTCATAGCCTAAGCCCGCAAATACAGCGTTGGCCTTTCCGTTTGTGGCCATACCCGAGATTCCGAGGAAGCGAACTTTGTTTTCGATGAATCCGATTTTCTCGAAAATAGATTCTAGATCCACCTGCTGTTTTTTGGTAACGCGGTTTAGGCCGTCGTCCCACCAGCCGTTTTGAAACGCATCTCTGTGATGAACGAATCCATGTCCGTACATTTGGCGTTCTGAATAGGTAACATCAAAAAGATTCTCAGCGTCCGCAATGTAGCCTTCAAATAAATTGAGTGCGACGAAACCAGAGGTAATCGAAAGAATGGCGGCCAAACTGCGTCGCCAATGCCGTCGAGTATTTCGGAATGCAATTCGGAGTTGGTATTTTTCCTTCATGCACCGTACTCCAGTAAGCTAGTTACGGAAGCGCGAAGTCTTCGGTTGCATTCGAAATAGCAAGTTAAGCAGGCGACCGCGATAAAGACTGAGCCAGTTGCAATTGTAAGCCATGGCTCCGGCTTAAGCAGAAATTGAATTTCGTCTGCAGTTCCTACAAGAGGAAATCTTAAGTTCATTGCGTTTATGCTTCCTGCAATCACGAAGGCAAGTGTACCTCCTGCAACGACGCTTATCGAGGCAAGCAAGAAAACCTCGCGAACAAAGAGAGACGTCACCGAACTTCTTGTGAAGCCAACAGATCGAAGTGTGCCAAGTTCAATTTTTCGCTCTAGCAACGAGATCTGGAGAGAGTTGAGAATAGAAAGCGCCACAACACCGCAAACCAAAACTAAAAAGAAAACCATCATGACATATACGAAGTTCATAGCTCCAACATAGAACTGATTGATTCGTTCATCGCGATAATCAAAGACATCGAACTCTAATTTACGCTCAGAAAAAATCTTACGTAGATTCTTCGCAACGACCTTGGCGATATCGCGCTCACCTAAAAACAAAGACATCCAAGTCACTTGCTCGGTACCGTAAAAGCTTTGAGCAAAATCAAGCGGCACGAGGATGGCGCCGGCATCGGACATCGCAAGACCAGTTGTATAGTGCCCAGATATTTTTGCATCTGCCGCGGCTAACCCGCCAACAAAAGTGCTTCCAACCAGCTGAATTCCGGAGTGACTCCGAACCGTCGCCAACGCGCTTTCACTCTCACAATCCGACACAATTTGATCAGACGCAGAAAGATCTTCGTTTGCATCGCCATTGATCAAAGGTTTTTGCAGAAGACGAGCCAAACGATAGGCGACTACTATCGAACTCGAATTGGGCGAATTCGAATTGGGCGAATTTAAATTTGGTGTCTCGTTCTCCCAGAACCCTTTTCCTTTTTTTAGCGCCAAAAGCTCTGGCGTCCAAAACTGTGTGAGTGGATGCGTACGAACCCAAGTCTCCGACGCACCTTCCGAGGCCGTCATGAAAAATGGAAAAGATCTGCAGCCGTTCGTTATGAGCCCTTGCCCATGCAAATATCTCGCAACAAATACTGGAGGCGACTTCAAACTTCTTGTCGCTGCCAAAATCTTTTGTTGATCTTCAGGAGTCAAGGAGTACAAATCCGGATCCGTGAGATGCTTTTGCAGACCATCTTTTTTATAAATCGAGATGTGACCCGAGTGACTTAAATAGATTCCCTGGGTCTTCAAGTAGTTTTCCATTCGCATCATATAGCCGCCGAGTAGAACGACTCCGCAGAAACCAAATGCGATTGCTAAACCTGTAATGAGAGATCGGCGATAGTGCAGACGTAAATTCCGCCATGCCATCTTCCAGAAAACTGAGTCAAAGATCATTTGCGCGACTCATCCGCGATCATGCCGTCAGCGATCCGCACAACTCTTGAGACGCGGCTCATGAGTTTTTCATCGTGTGTAGAGAAGAGAAATGTCGAATTTCGTTTTTGATTCAGATTCTGCATCAGATCGATGATCATGTGTGCGGTCTTCGAATCCAAATTCGCAGTCGGCTCGTCGGCGATGATTAAGCTGGGATTGGTCGCAAGTGCGCGAGCAATTGCAACACGCTGACGTTGGCCCCCGCTTAATCGATCGGGCACATGTGCAATGAAATCTTCGAGTCCAACATCTTTGATCGCTTGCATCGCGCGGTCGCGCCGCTCTTCAGGCGTGAGGTCCGAGTTTACTGTCATTGGCAATTCAATGTTTTCAAAAACGTTCAGCACCGGCAATAAATTGAAACTTTGAAATACAAATCCAACTTTTCGATTCCTGAAAACACTCTTCTGATCTTCGTTAAGTTTGACAACGTCAACGTCATCAATCCAGATACTTCCAACGTCAGGTGTATCGAGTGTTCCAACTAAATTGAGTAAAGTTGTTTTTCCTGAGCCTGATGCGCCCACAAGAGCGGTAAATTCGCCTTTAGCAATTTCTAAGTTTACATTTCGAAGTGCCGCAACTGTGGTCTCTCCGAGATGATATGTTTTTGAAACTTGGTTGATCTTTAGATACATCACTCGAGCCCGAGGACAACTTTAAGATGTGCCCAAGACATCAGATACAATGCGAACGTTCCTGCTCCAACGGGAATAATTTCGAAATACTTAAATGGGAGCCACATAGACGCTAAGAATAGAAACAACGGAACGCCAATCATGCACGTAATCATGCTTGCCGCTCCCCAGAAGCGCAGCGTCTCGGAGATTGCGACTTGATCGATGTACTGACCATAAACAATCGTGATGAGCGGGAGCATGAAACACGCTATGTGGGCCAAGCGATTGAGGCGGCGTGGCAGATCGGCGTACTGATGATGCCCACGAGGAGTCGGGAAGGGGCCACCGAACGACCATAGCCCAAGAATGGACCCTGTCGTAATGCCCATAGAAATCCAAATCCAACCGGCCGTTATACAAATTTGTCCTGGCGTCATGAGTGACCTTTCTTTCAATTTACAACGATGAATCCTAAGCCTAGCATCAGGTCCATGTCGACTTCGAAATCGCTCTCTATCGTTTTACTCTGTGTATTTCTTGGGTGGTCTTGTGCGGTTGCGCAGGCTGCAAATCCGCAAGCTTTGCTTGAAAAATCGGATCGCGCGCGCGGCGGAGTTACGAAAGGGATGAGCTGGGACATTTCCATTCAGTCAAAGCAAGCCGGTAAAGATTTTAGCGCGGTATATGGTGTGAAAGTGAAAGACGTAAATGTGCTTGCTCGTTGTTCCGCTCCTGCGAGACAAAAGGATGAGATTTACTTATTTAACGATCGAAATCTCTGGGTACATCGCCCAGGACTTCGTAAACCGATTTCGGTTTCGCCGCGACAGCGCTTAACGGGACAAGCCGCAATTGGTGACATCGCAAATACGAATTATGCCCGCGATTACGAGGGGAAAGTCGTTGGCGAAGAAGCCGTCAATGGAACAAAAACTTATAAGCTGGCACTTAAGTCGAAATCCGAGAAAACCACTTACGACGGCATCAACTACTGGATTAGCAAAGATAAGGGCCTCGGAGTGAAAGCGGAGTTCTTAACGAGCGAAGGTAAAGTTTTTAAATTAGCTGAAATCGAATACAAAAATTCAATCAAAGGCAAAGGCGGCTCGGTTCCATTCATCAGCAAGATGACGATTCGCGATGCCGCGTTCCCTGATAATGTGACCGTCATGACTTACGCAAAACCGCGTCCCGAGAAGCTTGGCGACAGCGAATTCAACGTGAACAACCTTGCGCGCTAGTATTTTCATTCTCATTTTGATTTTTCAATCGATTGCCTTTGCGCAAGTGAAGCTTGATTCTTTTTTCGGAGCTACCCATCAATCCTTCGGTGGCTCGACATTCAATCCAGGCAATCGAGTTTTGTATTTAAGCGAAAACTACGGCTTCATCGAATTACGTCCTGAAGCGAAACTCGGCCTTAAGAAAAATGCTGTTGTCGTAAGGCCGCGAGTGCGTGCGACGTTACAACCAACAATCGACACAACTCCCGCAAGCTCCGAAGCAAGCACGATTGATGTTTGGTTAAACGAAGGATACGCAGTCGCATCCCCAATTTCAGATCTAGAAATTTCTCTCGGTCGGCAGATCTTCCAATGGGGGCCAGCGGAAGTTTTGAATCCGTCAAACCTCTTCCATCAGGAGTTGCTCGCACGACTCGAACCATTTTACGAAGTGCGCGGAAAAACCATGGCGCGAGTAAATTGGAGTGTTGGCCAGCAGTGGAGTTGGGTAACGATGGCAGAGTTGATGCCATTGCCAGATGATTCTTTCGATTCAATGACCCAAATCGATGACGAGTCCTTGCGCCGCCTACAAACCAAACTCGAATTTAACTGGAACAATGGTGCGAACTATTTGGCTGCGACGGCCGGGCAACGCGAAATTAACTCGGAAACGAGTGCGGGCATTGGCGGATACGGCGCGTACACACTCAACGACGCGTTTCAGATTTATAGCGACGTGATTTTTCTAGAGAACACGCGAACCGATGAATTCGATTTCTACGGGCTCGCGGGTTTACGTTATACGACGGTTGGCGGCACTGAATTCCGAATCGAAGGAATCAATAATCAACGAGGGCTTACGAGCGGAGAATTTGATACCTTGCGCGCGATCCTACAGAATCCGTTTTTTGCGCAATTTGCTGCTCCAGTCCTCCAGAATAACGATTCGCCATTGTTAGGTCGGGGCTACGTATATTCCTCGGTGCGATATAGTCTCGAAAAAGATTGGCTTGGCATGATGCAGCCGATGTTCTCTCTCAGAAATTTGTTTTCCACAGGTGATCAATCCAGTTTCTCGAGCGTTAATTGGGAGGCTGGACTCGCTGAGAATGCGATGCTTTACATCTACGGCGGATTAGCTGCGGGTCAGCGAGATTCAGAGCTGCGTCAGTCACTTGATCGTTCTATTGGCCTCGCGGTTCGCATTAGCCTTTGATAGGCTGCCAAAAAGCGGCCGACCAATTTCCGACAAGCTGCCTCGATCAAGGAGCCATTTAATGAATTCAGAAAATGTCGTCATGGACAAGCCACGCGATACAGGCCGAGAAGCCGTTCGTGTAAGTGTTCCTCCAGATTTGTGGGAACAAAATCAAAAGCTCACAGATGAGCTCAAGCAACTCATCGAAAAACATCGTCTATTTCGTCACCCAGTCATCGGACTTCTTGATACAGAGGAACTAAATAAAGACGTCACGCGAATTCTTCACATGGAATTTGCTTACGCGTTCGCACAAATTTTTACCGACTCACTTGTGCATGCAATGGCCGCAACGACGGATCTTGAGCGTCGTCTTGGCCCTCAGGGAAAAGTGGCAGCGCGTTTTCTTTTGCAATTAAATCTCCTTGATGAACTTGGTTTCGCGCCAAGTGAAAAAGCCACCGGCGACTATTGGGGCAATCCTCGACTAGCGCATTATTACCAGTTTGCTGAAACACTCGTGCTGTTGGGCGCTAAAACCTCTGATATTTTCGAATATAAACCTTCGGCGGCAGCACGCGCCGCTCGTAAAACCTTTACTGATTACTACACGGATTATGCTGCGCTAACTTGTGTTCTTGCAGTTGCTGAAACGGTATTCTCGCTTTTCGCCGGACCATGGGCACGAAGCACAGGTCGCTCGACTGGAATCGACGTATCAAAAGGCTATCACGCAATTCACGTTGAAGATGATCATGGGCATTTCGTCGACGATGAACATTCCGAGGATTCTTGGTTTATCTTCAGACAAGCACTCACTCCTGATCGTTACGAAGAATTTCGAACGAAGACGGCGCAGTGGCTCGATATCTGGAACGACTTCGGTGACAACATTATCCACATCGCTAGAACGAAAACGAAAAAGTGAGCGGGTCAGACCTGAATCAGAAAATTGAAACTATAGTTGATGCGATTTCTAGCATCACAGGCCGTCGTGCGAATGAAATTCGCCTCGACCAGCCTTTTTTAGAAATGGGAATTGAATCGCTTCAGGCTGTTCAAATCATCGCAAGCATTTCAAATAAAATTGGGCGAGAACTTGAACCGACGTTGCTTTTTGATTATCCCACGGTTTCTCGCTTGGCTGCTTACTTGTCGATGCAGCCGCGTACACAAACAGTTGCACCAGCGCCATCTCGCGCCGAGACAGACAAGATCGCGATAATAGGAATGAGTTGCCGCTTTCCAGGTGCAAACTCTCTTGAGGAATTTTGGGACCTTCTTCGCTCTGGTACTGACGCAATCACTGCGATTCCAGAATCGCGAAACCAACTTCGTTCTCAGCATTCACCCAACTGGGGTGGGTTCATTTCTGACGTCGATCAATTTGATAACGAGGCATTCGGAATTCCTGCGAGTGAAGCTGAGCGCATGGATCCACAACAACGTATTCTTCTCGAAACAGCGTGGCATGCAATTGAAGATTCGGGATACTCGCCTTCGCAACTAAATGGAACTCGCACCGGAGTCTTTGTCGGTATTAGCAGCGGTGATTACTCACTTCTTGGAATTAAACATCAAATTCAGCAAAGTGTATTCGATGCAACTGGAAACGCGCACAGTATTGCTTCGAATCGTATATCGTATCTAATGAACTTCTCTGGACCGAGCGTGAGTATGGATACAGCCTGCTCAAGTTCGTTAGTCGCAATTCACCAAGCGTGTTTGGCGCTTAAAAATTACGAAGCTGATCTCGCACTGGCCGGCGGAGTCAATGTCATGCTGGCAAGTGAACTCAGCATCGCGTTTACACAAGCGCAGATGCTTTCGCCTGACGGCCGCTGCAAAACATTTTCTGATCAAGCAAATGGGTATGTGCGCGGTGAAGGTGTGGGCGTCGTTGTTCTTAAACGTTTGGAAGATGCAAAACGTGACGGTGACCGAATTTGGGGAATCATTCTTGGAACTGCAGTCAACCAAGACGGAAAGAGCAGCGGATTAACGGCCCCGAATGGACCCGCACAAGAAGCCGTGATCACTCAGGCGTTAGCGGCTGCGAAGGTCTCGCCAAAAGACATTGGATACATTGAAGCCCACGGTACTGGCACGCCACTTGGCGACCCTATCGAATACAACGCACTTGCAAGAGTGTTCGCATCATCTCCAAATGTAACGAAGCTTGGTTCGGTAAAAAGCAACATCGGTCATCTTGAAGCGGCAGCAGGTGTTGCTGGACTTATCAAATCGGTCCTCGCTCTTAGCAACAATTGGATTCCTAAAAGTCTCAATTGCGAAAATTTAAATCCGAAACTTAATGCATCGACTCGATTAGAAGTCGCGTCTCGAGGATGTGAATGGAGCGGTTCTGCGCGTAAGGCTGGAATTAGCTCGTTTGGCTTCGGCGGAACGAATGCTCACGTCATTATCGAAGAGGGCATTCCGCAGTCATCACCAACAACTTTAAGCACGGACCCCATTTTTATTTCAGCATCCGGAACAACTCCAGAGTCGGCGCGCAAGTTCTTGAAAGATCTAAAAACTCGAGTTGCTGAAACAGATGATAAAGCATTGTCGGCCTTGGGAAACGCAACCGTTCATTCTCGTAGTGATCTTCCCTATCGGATTATTGTATACGGAAGTAACAAAGCTGAAATTGTGAGCCGCATAAATGCAGCGATCAATCAGAACTCGGGACTTGGATGGACAGAAGGTCGTCCTGCTCAGACTCAAGCAAAGTTTGCATTTATTTTCTCAGATCAATCCTTTCAATCTTTCGCAGTAGCAGGACAACTCTACAAAAAGTATAAATCTTTTCAGACAGCGGCTGATGATTGCTGTGAGGAATTCGATCGATTTTTTCCAGAAAGTCTTTTGCCGCTACTTTGTGGACAAAAACCATTTGAACCACGAGAACCGGTTGCGAGCGCTTTACGGTTCACTTACAGCTATGCACTTTTAAAACTTTTAGAAAAAGATTTTGCGCTTCAGCCCGACCGAATCGTCGGGTCCGACCTCACAGACTTTAAGCGCGCGATTCAGTCTGCAATTGAAAATAAAACTGTCAGTGCGGAGAAGCTTGATCGGGACGGGCTGAGAATAAATAGCTCGGACATAAAATCAGTTGAGGATGTTTATCAAAAACTGAGCGAGCTTCACGTGAAGGGTCTACACGATGCGCGCCGCTGGCGATTGCGCACAAGTGGTACCGGTCTTCCGAAGACAGTTCTCGAAAAGAAAAAATTCTGGGCGTTACCGGAGTCTGGATTTGCCGCTAAACCTGTCGAAGTCAAAACGGCAAACGTAGGTTTAAGCGAAGCAGAGATCCTACTTGAGTTGAGACAAGCCGTTGGACGCCTATTGAATATTCCGGCGAACGACCTCAATCCTAACCAACCGTTGTTGGATCTCGGCGCTGACTCGCTCCTCATTCTCGACGCCGTTCAATCAATTAAAGAAAAGTACGGCGTAACAATCGCGATCTCCGATATTTTTCAGGAAATTACGACCCTAAGTGCTATGGCTCGGTTTATTGTAGAAAAGCAAAGCAGCAGCGTTTTCCCGATAGATGAGCCCGACCTAAACCTTCAAGACTCAAACGCGCAGGCGGTTCATTCAAAAAAAGGCGTGCTCGGTAATTTTGCTTCAACGGCGTCGACTGAAGATTTTCAGGCAGACGATGAGAAAAAGAATCGCTACTTAGAAAAACTAATTCGCGAGTTTAATAAAAAGACCGCAAAGACTAAAGCGCACACGCAAAAGTATCGAAAGGTTTTAGCAGACAATCGGGTGAGTGCAGGCTTTCGTCCGAATCTAAAAGAAATTGTCTATCCACTGATTTGCAAACAGGCTCGGGGCAGTCGCTTCACTGATTTCGATGGTAATGAGTACATCGATTTCACAATGGGCTTTGGTGTAAATCTGTTTGGCCATTCACCTGAGTTCATTGAAACGGCAGTTCGCGAACAGATTGAACTGGGCATGTGCTTAGGCCCTCAATCGGTGCTTGCCGGCGGCGTCGCCGAATTAATTTGCGAACTCACGGGCCAAGAGCGAACTGCATTTTGTAACTCAGGGACAGAAGCTGTGATGACAGCGATTCGCCTTGCGCGTGCGGCAACGAAGCGAAAAAAACTCGTCATTTTCGATGGCTCCTATCATGGCCATTTCGATGGTGTACTTGCACGAGCGCTTAATGAATTCGGCCAAAGCCTTCCTGTAGCTCCCGGAGTGACAAAAGGTTTTGTTGATGATGTTTTGGTCCTTGAGTACGGGACGGATGAGTCGCTTGGCCTGATTCGTACATATGCCTCTCAATTGGCCGCAGTTTTAGTTGAACCAGTTCAGAGTCGTTTCCCAGAATTACAACCTGGAGATTTTTTAAAAGAGCTCCGGGAGATTACGACAGCGTCTGATACAGCATTAATTTTTGACGAAGTCATAACTGGTTTCCGAGTTCATCCTGGTGGTGCGCAAGCTCACTTTGGCGTTCGCGCTGACATTGCCACTTACGGAAAGATTCTGGGCGGCGGACTTCCAATCGGTGCAGTTAGCGGCAAAGCTAAATTTATCGATCCTATCGATGGTGGTGAGTGGAATTTCGGTGACGCCAGCATGCCTCGCGCTGAAATGACGTTCTTTGCAGGAACGTTTAGCAAACATCCTCTTGCAATGGCCGCAGCAGAAGCTGTACTTCGAAAAATGAAAAATGAAGGATTAAAACTCACCTCAGAACTAACTGCGCGAACACAAAAGTTGGCTAACGAGCTCAACACATTCTTTACCGCACAGAAGCTCAACATCTCGGTGAAACACTTTTCCTCGCTTTTCCGCTTTAAGGCGAACGCAAATCTCGACATGTTCTTTTACAACTTAAATTTTCGTGGAATTTACGTTTGGGAAGGTCGAAATCTTTTCCTATCGACCGCACATAGTGAGGCGGACGTAGCTGAGTTCATTCGAATCGTTAAAGAAACTACGTTGGAACTTATTGAAAATGGGTTTTTAAAGCCGAAAACTTCAAAACAAATCGAATCTGCACAGCCGACAACAACCGAAAAGACCTGGCCGCTTTTGCCCTCGCAACAAAGATTCAAAGAACTCCTTGTGAATGGCAAAAACGGTGAAGCAGCTGCGCATATTTGTATTTCGGTTAAGATGAAGGGCGACTTAAAGCCCGACATTTTAGAGCGTTCGCTTGAGAAGGTTGTTCGTCACTACGACGCATTCCGGTTGCGAGTTGATATAGAAAACGGTCAGCAGTGGTTTTCGGCCAAAGCAGACTGTCCGTTTGAAATTCACGATGTCTCACAAGCCAAAATTCCGTGGGATGAGCTCACTAAACTTTTGCGTGAACACGGTAAACAACCGTTTGATTTAAAGAAAGATTCGCCCGTTCGCTTCTATCTGTATCCAGTCGTCGAGGAAACTGCCGTATTTGCGATGGTCGCGCACCACATGGCGTTCGATGGTTGGTCGATATCTCAATTCATTGAAGATGTTGCGGATACATATGGAGCTGAAGTCGATGGAACCGAATTCAAACTTGCATCTGCCTTATCGTTTCGCGAGTTTTTGAATCACCCAAGTAAATTTGGCGAGCAGGGTAAAGTAAAGAAAGCGAAAGATTACTGGGAAAGTCGCTGGCGTGATCGAAAACCACATTACATTCGATGGCCCGAGGGGAAATCATCGCCTGATCTCAAAGGCGAACGAGTTGTTTTCGATATTGAGCATTCGCTTTACACCAATATTAAAAAAGCAGCTCGTGAACATAAGTTGCCACCGTACATTTTGTTGTTGGCAGCATTCGGTAAACTTTTAGCGTTAATCACTAACGAAAAACAATTTGTAGTCGGTGCGCCAGCTGCAAACCGCGATCTGCCAGGAGCGGAGCAGATGGTTGGTAACTGCGCTAATCTTCTTCCGTTGGAGCTGAATGTCCAGAATGAGAGCGCAACAGCATTGCTCGCGAAAGTTAAAGCTGAGTATCTTCAAGACATGAGCAATATGGCCCATCCATATGAAGAATTGCTAAAAAAAGTGGGCGCGCCACTTTTCAACGTGTCCTTTAACCTTGAGCCAACATCGGATTTGCCGGACTTCGGCGATGTCAGCTTATTCATGCATCCGTTTCCAATTACAGCGAGCGAGTTTGACCTCACGATGAACCTTACGGATCTCGAATATTTTTATCACGGTGAAGCCGACTTCAAATCAGCGCTTTTCACTGATGCGCAAGTGATTCGTTGGGCCGATGAGTACGTGAAAATTCTTAAAGCGATGATGACTGAGCTATTGCCTTAAGTGTGCACTCAAGGAATTGAGCCGTAAAAATACTACCTAAATAAAAGCGGCCGCCAACCGGCACAGCCGTGCTCGCCCCTGAAATTTTCGCACCCGTGTCGCTGAAAATAATTTCCTGGGTCGGATTCTCAAGCGGACTCGTGATTCGCACGACTTGTGTTGGTGCAAGTTTTTGATGATCTTCCATATGACTTTTGATTTTAAAAAGATTCGGATGGCCCGCAACCCAAAGCGCTCCATCTTCGGCCATACTCAGGTTGTCTGGCCCCATTTCGAGACGTATCTCGTGCGATTTAACTAATGCTCCCGGCGAAAGGATATTATAGACCGAAATTGTTAAGCCCAGCATTTGCGAGACGAGTAGGTGTCGCCCATCCGGATGAATCAGGATCCCATTGGCCATGTGAAGGCCGCTAGCAGCACGCGAAAATTTCTCGCCGTCGTAATAGAGAACTTTTCCGAATGCGAGTCGCGAATAGGTTTCAATTGCGCGAAGAAACTTTCCCTTACTTCCTTGTTCTATAGTTACGTAAAAAGACATCGGTCCATCCGCAACCAAGTCGTTGTGAATATTCAACAAGCTTTGATCTTCAATAGTTTTTAAGTGCTTGAGAACTCCGTTAGCCCAATCGAAAACTTCAACGGAGCCTAATCCAGCGTGATTAATTGCGAAAACTCGAACTATGTTATTTCGCGAATAAACAGAGATTCCATGCGGAAGGAAACGAAACGGCAGACCTTCGGACACTAACTTTAACGAGTTGCTACCAGCGGCAATATCGAGAACGTAAATTCCACCAATTTCGCCGTTATCATGAGGACGGGGGCTAGCAGATACGAAAAGTAATCCATTCCTGCGATCGTATTCGATATCCTCTGGTCCCTGAGGTGATTCAATGTTTCTGCAGAGCCCGTACGACTTTGAACTGATCTCTCGAAATGCACCGGCGTCGATGACTAATTTCGACACATGAAACGTGATTGCAACGAGTAAAACCAAAAAAAGAAATTTCGTCTGCCACTTCATAGTGTGAACATTCTCTTAAGTTCCTTCGCCACTTCATCACGTTTAATTTTCATAGTGGTCGTCATAGGGAAAGGCTGTGTGCGAACAATAATTTTGTTGGGGCGCTTATACGTCGAAAGCACTTCAAGTCGCCTAGTGACGTCTTCCGTGATCTTTTGTTCGAAAGCATTCGTATCAGTGCCGGCCGCTGCAATCTCAGCGTCCGTTGGCAACACAACCGCCACTACGAAGTCATTCCCTTCAGCAGTTTTAAGTCCCGACACACAAGACATTCGTACAAAAACACTTTGATCAACTGCCAATTCAACTTCTTCAGGATGAACTTTCTTGCCGCTACTTAAAACAATCAAAGTTTTCTTGCGGCCGCTGACGTACAGAAAACCATCTTTATCAAAGTAGCCAAGATCGCCGGTGTGAAACCAGCCGCCCTCGCTAAATGCTTGCGCCGTCAGCGCTGGATTTTTGTAATAACCTTTAGTCACGTGCGCCCCGCGAGTGAGGATTTCGCCGTCTCGTTCATCTTCTTTCACAATTCTCACTTCAACTTCGGGAAGTGCTCGGCCGACGGAGCCACGACGAACTGCGCTCGGAGTATTCACTGTCACAACCGGCCCAGTTTCTGTCAGGCCGTAGCCGATCATCGCAGGAATATTAATCGCTTTAAAGAACTCGTATGTTTCGGGATCAAGCTCAGCGCCACCACAAACAAAAAGCTTCAGTCGCCCACCGAACCCCACTTTAATCTGAGCGAAAATCTTATTTCGAACAAACTTCGGCAAATATTTTGAAACACGAATCAACTTTAAAACGGTTCGCAACGATTTTTCGCCACGGTCATTTTTAATTCGGTCGAGAATTGCACGCATCACCGTCTTCACAAAAAGGGGCACGGTAAAAAACTGTGTCGGGCGACGATCGACAATACACTTGCGAATCGCTTCGGGGGTGATGTCATGAGCAAGGTTCAACTCAAAGCCGACACGCATGCAGTAAAGTAAGCCAGCACATAAACCATATAAATGATTAAGAGGCAGTATGGAGACGACAACTTCGACATCATCAAGATCGCCGCTATACTCAGCGGCTTTTTCAGCATTGAATAAGAGCATGCGCGGAGTAATTTCCACGCCCTTTTGCTGACCAAGAGTGCCTGAGGTGTAACAGATGACTGCTAGCGAATCAGGATCGACCTTTGGTTTTTGAAACGAGTCTGCCGCGTTGAAATCCCAAGGACTTTCAATGTTAAAAACTTTTGCGGGCTCGCTCGAGGCATGGCGAAGCTCACGAGCTGTTTCACGAAACGTATTCGAAGTAAAAATGAAGCGCGGTTCGCAATGCTGAATCAGATTTTGCAATTCTTCTTTCGTAAGTTTGCAATCAAGTGGGATAACCACTGCGCCACAAAACAGTGAAGCAAAAAAGTGGGTGACCCATTCAAGAGACGATTGCGAAAGAATCGCGACTCGATCGCCCTGCTTAAGCCCGGCGCGACTCAAGCTTCCCGCTAAGCGATCGCAGTTGCGATAAAGCTCATGGTACGAGAGAAATTTCCATTCACCGTTATCGAAAAACGAGAGTGCCGTGCGATCACCGTAGGTATTCGCGCACGCCGAAACGAATTCGTCATAGCTGAAGATGTTCTTCGGGAATGCCAATCGCTTCATCGGCTTTAGCCCCAGCGATGGTAAGCAGGGTGGCCAGGTTTTACGGCGACAAATAGCCCGCGACATTTCGCGCAGATTTTGTCGTTGGCAATGAGGTCAGCTTCAATCCATGCGCGATCTTCCGAGGGAAACTCAACTGCGCGTGCTCTCATCGTAAGCTTCACGCCAGTTGGAGTCGGCCTTAAAAGTTTCACAGTGTATTCGGCCGTGACTGTGCAAGGTGGCTCGCTCAAACCTTGTTTCTTCATAATTTGGTAAGCAGCGGTCCAATTCGAATGACAATCCAGGAGTGATCCGATGATTCCACCATTGATCATTCCAGGAAAAGCTTGGTGATGCTCTTCCGGCATCCACTCACAAGTGACTTCTTCACCGCCACTTGGAAGCGATCGGATCCGCAAACCTTTTTTGTTCGCAGGACCACAGCCGAAACAAATCGAACTAGGCGCATATTTTTCTTGAAGACTTTGTTCAGCCACTTGCGAGCTCATTCCTTGCTTCTTACGTTACGAAAAAAATCTTTAAGCATTTGCGAAGCTTCTTCTTGAAGTACGCCGCTTAAAACTTCAGGTGCATGATTCAATCGTTCATCCGCTAGAATTTTATAGAGCGAACTCACTGCGCCAGTTTTTGGATCTGGAGTCGCGTACACAACTCGATCCACACGCGAATGCACAATCGCACCGGCACACATCACACAAGGTTCCAGCGTTACGTACAACGTGCAACCAGTGAGTCGCCAGCGACCGAGCTTTTGCGCCGCCTCACGTAAAGCAAAAATTTCAGCGTGGCCGAGAGGATCATGGGTTTCTTCTTTGCGATTATAGGCGCGCGAAATCTCGCGACCCTCAAAAACGAGAACCGCTCCAATGGGAACATCGCCAGCCGGAATCGCCAGCTGAGCGGCCCTTAAAGCCTCCCGCATCCACTTTTCATCTTCCAATCGCCTCTGATCCACGCATTTCACCTACCACGACCAACCCCCCAACACCAAAAGGTGCGCCGCCCACTTTGGTAGCGCAGCTGCGTCATAAAACTGCAGGTCTTCGGGACTATGGAAGTTTTCGGAAACTGGTTTGTTAGTTCCATAGGCATCTGCTATATCTTCCTCTCCCTCAAAAAGGGTCACATTTTTCGCCATCAGAGGGGACTTGAATGTCCCCGGGCAGCCATTGAGAGGCAGGTGAGTTTTTTGGCATTGGTTAAACTTCGCGACAACGAAGGCTTCGAACAAGCGTTCCGCCGTTTCAAAAAGTCGTGTGAAAAATCAGGCATTCTTTCGGAAGTAAAAAAGCGCGAGCATTTTGAAAAACCGAGCGTACGTTTGAAGAAAAAATCAATGGCAGCGCGCAAGCGTCTGTTGAAGAAGCAAAAGAAAGTTTGGGGCGAGTAGTGGCCCGCTGACTCTGCACCGCAGGTGCAGGGGAGCGAAGCGACGCAGCGGTCACTTCGAACGGTTCTTGATTAATTAATTTATCGAGAGCCCGCGTCTGAACAACGCGGGCTTTTTTAATAAAAATATCTGTCGGGGGCGACAATGGGTTTGAGAGAACAAATCAGAGAAGACATGAAAGTAGCAATGAAGGCAAAAGAGATGGATAAGCTCAATGCGATCCGCATGATCCAAGCCGCTTTCAAAAACCGTGAAATTGAACTCCGCCCAAATGAGATCTCCGAAGAAGAACTTGTTCAGGTTCTCAAAAAACTTGCGAAGCAGCGAAAAGAGTCGATCGACACTTACACGGCAGCCAATCGCAAAGACCTCGCTGACGGCGAAGCAAAAGAATTAACGCTAATTGAAGCTTATTTGCCGGCACAGATGAGCCGCGAGCAGATTGAAAAGCTCGTCACACAAGTTATTGCCGAGACTGGCGCTAAGTCGCAAAAAGACATGGGCGCAGTTATGAAAGGCGTGATCGCAAAATCGGGCGGTCAAGCTGACAACAAACTTGTAAGCGAACTTGTAAAAGCTAAACTCACTTAAAAACAAAGGGACGGGGCTGCTAGAATGCGGTTTCCACAAGAGTTCATCGAGAAAGTTCGCGATGCGAATAATCTCGTTGATCTCATTTCGCAGCACACGGAACTAAAGCGGGCGGGCGACCGTCTGATGGGCCGTTGTCCGTTCCCAGATCACACCGAAAAGACCGGAAGCTTCTCGGTTACCGAGAGCAAACAGCTCTATCACTGCTTCGGCTGCAAAAAATCCGGGAACATCTTCACGTTCCTCGAATCGTTTAACGGTTTATCGTTTCCAGAGGCCATCGAGTTTCTTGCTAAGCGCGCCTCGATTCCGATTCCTGAAGAATCGCAACGCAAAGATGGAAAACGTGATCTCAGAGATTCATATCTAAAAATCAACAAAATCGCGGCCGAGTATTTCCATGCGCAAATGCGCCAATGTCACGGCGAACATCCCGCGATCGTTTACATGATCAAGCGCGGACTCACTCCCGAAATCGTCGAGAAATTTAAAATCGGCGTTTCTATGGATGCGTGGGAAGGATTGGTCACGGCACTCAATCAGAAAAAAGTTCCGCTTCCAATGGCGGAGACACTTGGATTAGCTAAAAATAAAAAAACTGGCTCAGGTTTTTTTGATCTTTTCCGAGAGAGAATTATTTTTCCAATTCTTTCGCCGTCAGACGAAGTCATCGGTTTTGGTGGACGCGCGTACGGCGATGGAACACCGAAATATTTGAACAGTCCCGAGACGCCAGTGTTCATAAAGGGCAAAACGCTCTATGGCCTTCACGAAACTGGTAAATTTATTCGCTCCGCTGATCGCGTGATCATCGTTGAAGGGTACATGGACGCAATCGCGCTCTATGCTGTCGGAATTAAAAACGTCGTCGCCATTTTAGGAACTGCGCTAACGCCTGATCACGCAAAATTGATTAAGCGTTACACGAGCAACGTGACGCTCCTTCTCGATGGCGACAGCGCTGGCATCAACGCATCCGAGAGAAGCTTACCAATTCTTCTAGAGGGCGATCTTTTGGTTCAGGGCTGCTTCTTGCCGAATAAAATGGATCCTGACGATTTTATTCGCACCAACGGCGCAGAAGCGCTCCAGAATGAGCTTTCAAAGGCACCTGAGCTTTTCTCCCTCGTGCTCAATCGATGGTTAGAAAATTACAAAGGCTCATCTTCAGAAAAAGTCCGTTTGGTTGAGCAGGCGTATCCTGTGCTGAAAGTGATGCAGAACCGCAATTTGCGCGAGCTCTACATGGGAGAAATTACCCAACGCTTAGACGTCGATGGAGCATGGCTGTCCCGCGCATTTTCCGAAGTCGCCAAACGCGAGAAGCCAACTATTGCACCGGCAACTCGCGTGCCAACTTCGAGCGCCGCCGCTGGGGCAGAATCGCACCCCGTTTCTCTCGAGAAAGGTGACAACTACGTTCTCATTCCCACAAAAGGCGCGCCGCGTGACGAGGCTTTTGTGTTGAGCTTGGTTTTACAGAGTGAAAGTCTGCTCCGTGAAGCCATAGACATGGAGCTTGCAAGCATGATGTCTCACGAGGGAATCAAACGTTCTCTCGAAGTTACCATCGAGAGCTATAGACAACGCCCGGAAGCGTTTGCTAAGTTGGCCGCTTCGCTCGCGTCGCAAATGGATGATCCCTCAGTCGTGACAAGTTCTCTTGAAGTCACACGACCGCACGATCGGATGAGCGACGAATCGGGCGCTGAAGAAGTTGGGGAAAGTAAGTTGATGAGCTCTTATGTGATCGCGATCAAAAAACGTTTTTACGATCGCCAGCTCAAGTCGCTTGCAAACCAGATGCGCAACGTAGGAAACGTCGGCGCAAACCCTGACCAGCATCAAAAAATGATGGAACAATTTATGAATATCCAAAAGGCAAGACACGCACTCGATAAAGAATAATGGCGCCCAATTCGCCCGTTTGGGCTTCATTAGTGGAGTAGGATTTAATGACAGATACGACGATTGAAATAGAAAACCAGCCGGGAATTTCTGCACCTTTAGATCAGCAACAAGTGCTGATTAGAGAAGAAATTCAGCGGTTTATCAAATTAGCCAAAGACAAAGGCTATTTGACGATCGAGGAGATCAACGATCTTCTTCCGCCTGAAATTCTAGATGCTTCCGTGCTTGATACGTTAATGCAGGCGCTTGAAGTGAACGGCGTAATTATTACAGACGCCTCAAGTAAAAAAGACAGCGAAAACGAAGAAGGCGGTTTCCTTGCCGACCCTGAAAAAGAGGTCGAAGAAGAGCCGGATGAAGACGAAAAGGCCGATGAAGAAGACGTTAAGGGCAATGACCCAGTTCGCCTTTATCTTCGCAAAATGGGCTCAGTTTCACTCCTCACTCGTGAAGGTGAAGTTGAGATCGCTCGTCGTATCGAGAAAGGTGAGCGCGAGATCGTAAAAGCGATCCTCACATCACCAATTGGTACCGAAGAGATCATCAGCCTCGGTCGTCGTCTCGATGAAGGCCGCATTAAAGTAAAGGCGATCTTCCGCGGTCTCGAAGACGAAGAAACTCAGTATGATGAAAACGAATACATCGAAAAAATTCACCAGCTCATCGGGCAGGTAAAAGAATACCAAGCAAAAGCTGGTAAGTTCTTCTCCGTACTTCGCGAAGAGAACCTTCCGTTGAAAGCGAAACAAGACGCCGACAAAGGTTTGTCTGAACTCAACAACGAAGTGATGGCGAATTTCGAATCGATCAACTTCAACCGTAAGACGGTGAACCGCATCGTGATTAAGTTTAAAAACTTGGTCGGTCGGATGTCGGTGCTTCGCAAGCGTCAGAAAGAAGCGATCGATAAAACGTTCGCAAAAAATCTCGAAGACCTAAACACGAAGTACAAGTCAGTTGAAGCCAACGAAAAAGAAATGGCGAAATTCACGCGCGACACTAGCATCAACTTCCAACGTCTTCGCCAGTATGTCATTCAGGCCAACGATGCTGATAAACGTATGAAGCGCTTGCATGACGAAACGCAAATGAACTTCTCTTGGATTCGCGACACGTACACGGCAATTTGGAAAGGTGAGCGCGAAGCGGATGCTGCGAAAGCAGAACTCGTTGAAGCTAACCTTCGACTCGTTGTTTCGATCGCGAAGAAATACACGAACCGCGGCCTTCAGTTCTTGGATTTGATCCAAGAAGGAAACATCGGTTTGATGAAAGCCGTCGATAAGTTCGAATATCGCCGTGGTTATAAGTTTTCAACTTATGCAACATGGTGGATTCGTCAGGCGATCACTCGTGCGATTGCCGATCAGGCGCGTACGATTCGTATCCCGGTGCACATGATCGAAACGATCAACAAGCTCGTTCGTACTTCTCGGTACCTCGTTCAGGAATTAGGCCGCGAGCCGAATCCAGAAGAGATCGCAGAGAAGATGGACATGCCGGTTGATAAAGTTCGCAAAGTTCTCAAAATCGCAAAAGAGCCGATCTCTCTCGAAACCCCAGTTGGTGAAGAAGAAGATTCGCACTTGGGTGATTTTATCGAGGACAAAAAAGTTATCAACCCTGCTGAAGCGATCGTGAACTTGAACTTAGCTGAGCAAACTCGTCGCGTCCTCGCGACGCTCACTCCGCGTGAAGAAAAAGTTCTCCGTATGCGTTTCGGTATCGGCGAAGAATCAGATCATACACTTGAAGAAGTCGGACAAGACTTTAACGTAACCCGCGAACGTATCCGCCAAATTGAAGCAAAGGCGCTAAGAAAACTTCGACACCCGTCGCGGTCAAGTAAGCTGAAAACCTTTGTCGATACTTGGAAAGGTCCAGGGTTCAACGAGGATGACTCAGACTGAACCCGGTAAACTCGCCGCTGCGATAAAGAAGCCACTCCGAAAGGGTGGCTTCTTTGTTTTGGGCGCTAGCGTGGTACTCTTTTTGTAGTACCATGTCGGTGTGGGGAGAAATCACAAATGAAAACTCTAATCTTAGTTTCGGCATTCCTTTTGGCGGTAAACGCGTCGGCAGTCGTGCTAGGCGATCACGGACAAATCATTGTGAAGCCTGCATCTGGCGACACATGGCCGGTTGCCTATACCGTTGAGCTTCAAAACGAAGGCACCAGAGTCGGTCTATATACGACTGAAAAACTAGATGAGCTCGATGCAGGTATGTTGGAAAAGAATGCTGAGCGATTAAATGTATATTTGGACTTCGGTATCAAGGTTGAATTGCCAAACAATCCATCCGCGAAGGACTTCCATAAGGCGATCCGATCGCTCGAAGAAACTAAGGACATCGAGATCCTGCGCAAAATGTATCGTGCAGATAGAGTTGAGGCGGATAACGCTATTAATGAATTGAAAACGAAGTTCATGGATTGTCGCGATGATAAGAGACACCTTCGTAGTGACTTGCGACACGAGATGAAAAAGTCTAAGAAGGCAAACTAGGCCCTCTTGCCAATTACCGTCGCCAGGTAAAGAGTGCTCGATCTTGTGGTTCCAATTTGATTTTGGCACCACCCAAATTCACTCATAAACCAGTTTAATCGCACGCGGGCAGTGGTACGACCATTGCCTTACGTACTCCTGAAACCATCAACTAATCAGGAGTATTTTATGAAATTCGTATCCTTCGCAGCAGTCATGCTGATCTCTGTTTCTTCTTTTGCCCGCTCAGTTATGCCATTCACTAACTTCAATCTGAGCAACGTAAAAATCAACGGTGCCCAAACTGACTACGTGGCTACGGCAGTCATTGATTATCAAAATAATGAAATCCATGTGACCGTTACGCACGATCAGACGTGCCCGCCAGATCGCTTGTGCACTATGGAGTACGTTCAACCGGTTGCGAATTTCAGTGCACCAATCGTTAACGTCGAAGGTGATTGTGGATCTAACTATTATCACGCGTCGATCGATCAGCGCCCTGTTGACGGCTTGAAGGTTGATATCGTGCTAGCGGACCATCGCTTGCGTATGTGCCACGATTTGCGAGCAGAAGCGGTAGAAGTGAAAGCGTCAGTTACGCATCCACGCCAAAACGAAGCTTCAAAATATTTGTTAACGAATTAATTCGCAATTCTCGCGAAGCCCAAGCTGGTAATAAAAAGCCACTCTCACAGGTGGCTTTTTTTATTTGGTGAGAGCAAAGAAACGTCTCACCTAGTTCGCAAATACTGATCATTAAATTTGCACGATTTAGTAGCTCAGTAAATTTGGTCAACTCCTTCGACAGGATGTTGGATCAAACCGACTAGCAGAACGACAAGCCAGAATTATTTGATTTTCGTAATAGTTCGTCTCGCATTGTTTTTACTCTGGAATCTCTGCCTCAGAAGAAAACGTCTCAAAAGATTTCAGTGTTAAGTAGGGCACTTACGCGAAGAAATGACGGCTTGGGTAGGTTCGGTGAAGCTTAGGTTACACACGTGGGGGTGTAAAGTGAGACAGTTTATAGATTCAAAACTACTGGGCTTAGTTTTCGTATCGTTGCTCGTTCAAGGCTGTGGGCAAAGCAAGATTAGGTTTTTCGCGATGGGCAATGGAGAGACTTTCCCGAGCGTTGAGCAACCCAATGAGAATGCTGATATTGAACAGGCATTGCCATATCTTAGCGATCGCATCGTATCTAATGATGGCGATGGA
>JANOUF010000031.1:0-3678 GCA_031416685.1 Bdellovibrionales bacterium | reverse complement strand
GTAACGATGACCTCAGCAGGTCCATCGAGTGGAATTCGCTCTGAAGCTCCACGCAGAAATATCGTAGGTCGCATGGACTTGAGCCGTGTGTCGAATCCACAGCAGCAAGGTAGCGGCGATCGTCCTCAGCGTGCAGGGCCTGTTATCGGTCGTCCAGGCCAAGCGCCTCCAGGTGGACCACAACGAACTCTTCGTACGGGTTTCGTCGCGGCTCAACCGATGGCGTTTCCTGAAGAAGGTGGTGATGACCGCCGCGGAAGATTTGAAGACAAGAAAAAGAAATTCGGACCTGCGGCTCCTGGTGGACCGGGTGTAGCCGGAACAGGCAAAGAAGAAGTTGTTACTACTTTCTCGGCGACAGAATTTCGCAAACGCGAAATGGTGTTCCAGCCGAAAAAGAAAAAAGGCATGCTTGCTCGTGAAGGGAAGCGTACTGAGATTACAACTCCGAAAGCTTCTAAGCGCGTAGTAAAAGTCGACCAAACAATGAAGGTCGGCGATCTTGCGCAAGAGATGGGAATCAAAGCTGGTCAGCTCGTAAAAGTCTTAATGACGAACGGGGTGACGGCAACAATGATGACTGATCTTGATTTCGACACGATCGCATTGATCGCGCCTGAATTTGGATTCGAAGCACAAAACGTACATAGATCAGTAGAATCGATGATCGACGAACACGCGTTCGGTGAGATGGGCGATGCGGAAAATATTCCGCGTCCACCGGTTGTCACAATCATGGGTCACGTCGATCACGGTAAAACGTCGCTCCTTGATGCCATTCGCAAAGCGAATGTTGCAGCGGGCGAAGCGGGCGGAATCACTCAGCACATCGGTGCGTATCAAGTAACAACGGATGCAGGTCATCTCGTTACGTTCCTCGATACACCGGGCCACGAAGCGTTTACTCACATGCGTGCGCGTGGTGCGAACGCAACGGACATCGCGGTTATTGTTATCGCGGCTGACGACGGCGTTATGCCGCAAACAGCGGAAGCGATTAACCACGCTAAGGCTGCAGGTGTGCCAATCATCGTCGCACTTAACAAAATAGATAAGCCGGGTGCTAACTCGGATAAGATCAAGCGCGAACTCACAGAGTTCGAACTCGTTCCTGAAGAGTGGGGCGGTAGCACGATTTTCGTTGAAACATCAGCGACTCAGAAAAAAGGTATCCCTGAACTTCTTGAGCAGATTCACCTCGTCGCCGAAATGGAACAGCTCGTAGCAAATCCAAATCGCTCAGCGACTGGCGTTGTTATTGAAGCGCGCGTCGATAAAGGACGTGGCGCCGTTGCAACGATTCTCATTCAAGAAGGTACGCTCAAGGTTGGTCAGTCGATTGTGGTTGGTAAAGTCGCGGGCCGCGTTCGTTCGTTGATGAATTTCAAAGGTGAAAAAGTAGAAACGGCAGGACCTGCTACTCCAGTTCAAATCTTGGGTCTTCCAGAGGCTCCAATGGCGGGCGATCGTTTCGACGTCGCTGTCGATGATTCAGCTGCTGCTGAAATCGCGCAAAGTCGAAAAGATACAGCGCAACGTGCGGCTCAGGACACAAAGAAGATGTCTCTCGAAGATATCTTCTCGAAAATGAAGCAAGGCGATATGAAAGAACTAGCGATCGTCTTAAAGACTGACGTTGCCGGTTCAGTTGAAGCTATTCGCGGCATGTTCGACAAAGTTGGAACGGAAGAAGTAAAAATTAAAGTTATTCACGCAGCAGTTGGCGGGATCAACGAATCCGACGTACTTCTTGCGAGTTCGGCAAACGGTATTATCGTAGGGTTCAACGTTCGTCCTGATGGTTCGGCGACCACTGCAGCTAAACGCGAAGGTGTTGAAGTTAAAACCTACACCATCGTTTACGAACTTATGGATGACATGAAAAAAGCGATGGGCGGTCTACTCGCTCCAACAATCGTCGAGACTCAACTCGGTCGTGCAGAAGTGCGAAACATCTTCAGTGTTCCGAAAATGGGCGTGATTGCTGGTTCGTTCGTTGCGGATGGAAAAATCACTCGCCAAGCGCAAGCGCGGTTGGTGCGTGACGGAAAGATTGTTTTCACAGGCAAAATCGGATCGCTTAAGCGTTTCAAAGACGACGCACGTGAAGTCGCAGCTGGCTTTGAGTGTGGTATCGGGATTGAAAACTTTAACGACATTAAAGTGGGCGACATCATCGAAGCATTCCTCACAGAGTCCATCGTTCGAGAGCTGCAATAAAGGGCGATTACCAGATGGCTGATGAAAAAGGAAATCGTAGGCTCCTTCGCATGGAGAAGGAGCTCCGAGACGTCATCGGACGCTTTCTGATTTCGGGTTTTCCAGGTGAACTCGAAGGACTGATTACTATTTCACGCGTGCAAATTAACGGCGATTTTCGCGACGCTCGAGTTTTTGTAAGCATCATGGCAACTCCGGATCAACAAGAAGCCAACATAGAAGAACTTCAGCGATACGCTCGCGATGTGCAAGATGAAGTCAATCATCAGCTTCGAATGAAATTTACACCAAGGCTCGAGTTTGTTCTGGATACGTCTCTCGAAAAGCAGCTCAAAGTTGAAAAAATCATCTTCGAACTCGAAAAAGAACGAGCTCTCAAAGTAAAAAAAGACGAAAAAGGCTAAAAGTTTTTTCTATGCACCAACTCAACGGCCTACTTTTAATCGACAAGCCGGATGGCTTGACCAGCCACGATGTGGTCGCGCGTGTGCGCCGCATTTTAGGCTTGCGTGCCGTTGGTCATGCAGGAACTTTGGATCCGATTGCGAGTGGACTTTTAGTACTTCTCCTCGGAGAAGGCACAAAAATTTCGGATTACGTTTTAAATGGCGATAAGGCTTACGAAGTTACAGTGCGACTCGGGGTTACTACAGATACTCTTGATCGCGCTGGGAAAACGCTCGAAGAAAAACCAGTTTCAGTAACCGAAGACCAAGTTCGCGATGCCGTCAAAAAACTCACAGGTGTTTTGCAACTGCAGGTGCCAGCGCACTCGGCCGTAAAAATTGACGGCAAAAAACTCTACGAATACGCGCGCAAGGATCAGGAAATTGAACTCCCGATTCGTGAAATGGATTTTCGCACAACAAACTTGAGTCGAATCGAACTTCCGCTCGTCACGGTTTCAATGTCGTGCTCAAAAGGTAGCTACGTTCGTGCATGGGCATCAAAACTCGGTGAGATCTTGGGTTGTGGTGGGCATGTTCAAGAACTTCGCCGAACAGTTTCGGAACCGTACCGAGTCGAGCAGGCGATCGGCCTGGAAGTTTTAGAAGAACTTTGGAAAAACAGTGCCGCACGGGACGGCTCGATCCTTGGACCAGCGTGGATTCCGCTTAAAGATACGATTCCTTCCTTCCGCACCCTTCGGGTTGACGGTCGTGAAGAGGTTCTGATGCGAAACGGTCAAATTGCAAATAAACTGCAAACGCAGCTCCTGAGCCTCGTTCCGGTGACGGGCGTCGCTCCTGGGGTGAAGGTGATTTCCAGCGATACGGACGATATGGTGGCGCTATTGGTGCCGGAGCCCGGCCAATTCTTTCGTATAAAGCGTGTATTCCATCGGGTTTAGTTTCTGATATCGGATATCTCGATATCCGATATCAGATATCCGATTGGGTGTTGACGCAGCCCCTAAGAACACCTAAAACTACCCATTCGCGAATTGTTTGGCTCCTG
>JANOUF010000030.1:0-6074 GCA_031416685.1 Bdellovibrionales bacterium | reverse complement strand
GTGAAAACCCATCCGCGTTCTTTCCACCGGCCTTGAACCACGTGACCTAAACCAAACCCAGGGTAGGTACCGATTAAGCCGCCAACAACGTAAGTGAACTTACTCATCTTATCAACGTTGGCGTTCGCGACAATCTCGTCGCTCTTCTTTTTCTCTGCTTCGGTTACTGCGGATTTCTCTACCGTTTTTGCGTCGTCAGCCAAGACCGGTGCGGCAAGCGCTAAGAAGATCAAAAAAGATAAAACTGCTTTCATTTGGAACCTCTGGATTTGGTGGAACCCAAAGCGTATTAAGCGAGACACAGGAAGTCCACACATCAGACATAGTTTCCATTTCATGCGCATGAACTGAACACGACGATTCGCTCAAGTGTTCTCGCAATCTGTCGACGCAGCCGCTCCTAAAATCTGTCCCGGGATAGATTTTCAGCTACACTGCACAAACTAGAGAGAGAAACTTCACCCTCACCATTGCGTGAGGCTATTGCCTTCCCTCTCGCGTGCGCTACAATAACCCCACGCCGAAATGCCAAGGAGCACCCATGAAGCCGTTCGAATCGCCAGATTTTATGCAAATCGATGACTTCCTAACGGAAGATCAAAAAATGATTCGAACTTCGGTGCGCGATTTTGTGAGCAAAGAAGTTGTTCCAATCATCGACGACTACTTCATGAAAGACGAATTTCCAAAACACCTGATCCCACAATTAGCAGAGCTCGGCGTATTCGGCGCAACGATTCAAGGTTACGGATGTGCAGGCCTCGATTACACAAGCTACGGCATCATCATGCAGGAGCTTGAGCGCGGCGATTCTGGATTGCGAAGTGTCGTAAGCGTACAAGGTGCACTTTGCATGTACCCTATTTCTGCGTTCGGAACTGAAGAGCACAAAAAAAAATATCTCCCTGAAATGGCAAAAGGGAAAATGATCGGAAGCTTCGGTCTCACTGAACCCGATTTCGGTTCAAACCCAGGCGGCATGATCACGACTGCAAAAAAAGATGGAAACCATTACGTAATTAACGGTTCAAAGATGTGGATCACCAACGGCGGCGTCTGCCAACTAGCGATCGTGTGGGCGAAGGTGCCCGACGACAATAACAAAATCCACGGCTTCATCGTTGATCGCGACTTAAAAGGTTTCTCAACTCGCGACATCCACAAGAAGTTCTCTCTCAAAGCATCAGTCACTTCAGAATTGATTTTCGAAGACTGCCGCGTACCTGCTTCAAACATGCTCGATGTTACTGGCCTTAGAGGACCATTTGCCTGCTTGAACAACGCTCGCTACGGAATTTCATGGGGCGCTCTCGGCGCAGCAATGTCATGCTACGACACTGCACTTAACTACGCAAAAACCCGAATCCAGTTCGATAAACCGATCGCAAGCTTCCAACTCGTGCAAGCGAAACTCGCGACTATGTTTACCGAGATCACAAAAGGTCAGTTGCTTGCTCTTCACCTTGGCCGCTTAAAAGATCAAGGAAAGGCAACTCCGCAACAAATCTCAATGTGCAAAATGAACAACGTCAGCATGGCGCTTCAACAGTCGCGAGTCGCGCGCGACATCTTAGGTGCATCTGGCATCACGCACGAATACCCAATCGGTCGTCACATGATGAACTTGGAAAGTGTAAACACTTACGAGGGAACTGAAGACATTCACCGTTTAGTGATCGGCGAGCATATTACTGGGATTGCAGCTTACCGCTAAATTACTGAGCCGCATCCTTCGGCGCACGCTCAAAGTACGGACGCTCTAACGTCTCAGCTGTGCAATTAAATATCTGCCTCTTCAAAGAAGCGACCTCTGCCGCCGAAGGCGCACCAACTTTTAACTTAGGATTCAAAGTCGGACCGTCTGCTAAGTATCGAGAGACGCGCTCAACACGCTCATAAATTTCTTTTTTCTCACCAGCTAACGCCCCTGGCTGATTCGTAATTCCCTTAATTGTAAACATTGATAGGTCAATGTTCTGACCTTTCAACGCATCTTCATGACTACGAGGAATTCCTGTGACTACGAATGCAGGTGTATCTCTAAATTGTTCCACTTCGTATTTCTGATCCGGATCATCGATAAACTTACAAATTTTAAATGCACCCGATTGCCATAGATACGAAACCGCCGCGACTTTCAGCTCAGTAAGAACTTTAACGTAAGCCTCACGGTGTACGGTCGCAAAAAGAGGGAATGCGGTACTGAGTTCCGTCTGACCGCTCGACATCCAACGTTCAAGATCTAAAACTTTCGCAGCAGCACGAGGAACACGAACATCCACACCAACTAAAATGCGAGTCCCTTTTTTGATCGTGATTTCGAGAGCTGTATTACCATAAGAGAGCGACTTAATCGGATCAGTTGCTGCGTAAATTCCAGCACCCACTATCGCTGCAATTTCTTCGTCAGTGATGATCTCAGTCCAATGCTTCACAATCCCGCGCTTGAAGTAGTTCATGAAGAGCGGATGATTCACGTCAACTTCGCGCTTTGGGTTGCTCACTGAAAAGTAATGATAGACCTTGATGTCACGATCAAGCGTCATGATGTTTGGTGCAAGTAGCTCGCGAATCGTGTCAGCTTCAAGGTCAATACCACCTTGAGCGAATCCGGAAAAGAAAACGAATGCGAGTAAAATGAAATTTTTCACAATCTATCTTCCAGATGAAGGTTGTCGCATGTGTAAATGTGCTCGCGCCAGTCTGCTTTTTCTTGCTCATTCATCGGTTGATACTTGCCCGGGAAAATTTGCGGAGCGCCGCCCATAGCAACGCCGGTTTCTTCGTCGATGAATTTTTCGATTCGATCATAGGCGTCTGCAGCCTCTGCATTTTCACGTGACACTCGCTTTACGAGTCCGATCACGTCCAGTCCTTGCATCGTCGCACGATTACTTTTCTCATCGACTATTCCAGTTAAAAGAATTGCCTTTTGCGAAATCGTCGAACAAATCTTGGCGGTAGCGGTGTAATCGTAAAGAAAACCAACAACCCCCAGGCGTTTGATGACTTCTTTTTTAACCTCATCAGTTCCAACATTTAGCCAAAAATTAAGGACCTTCGCACCTTTCTTAATAGTAATTTCCATTAGCGAATCTCCGTAATGACGAGAACTATTCGGATCAAGAGCTGCATAAACACCAGCTCCTAAAGCGCCGCCCCTGTTAGATGGAAGGCGCCAAAAGCCACTCATGCCTACATTCATAAGCCGGAGGAATACTGGGTGACGAACGGGGATTTTTTCAGGATCTTCGCCTCTAATATAAGTCCAGTGGTAGACTCGCACGTCTCTCGTTAACGTTGCTACGTGGGGCGTATACTCGGTCACAAGTTTTTTTATAGCCGCCTCAGTCTTTGCGTCTGTCGCTGCAAAAGTAAACTCACCTGAAACTAAAATTGCGAGGATCATCACTAATCGTGCAAATCTCATCGCTGCGCTTCCTGGTTGATCCCAGCTTTCGCGCCTACAGAGAGTAAAAGTACAGCAATCAAGATTAGGTTTCTCATTCTAGATCCTCTGGGTGAAGTCCATCACACGTAAATGTTTCGTTTCTAAATTGCAGCTGCTCGGCTTCTGTCGATGGCGATTCCTTTACCTGCGCAGAACCGTCCGTTAAGAAATTTTCTCTGTCGGTTTCCAGCCCTGGCTCAGAAGGCAGTTGTTTCTTCAAAATAATATGCGCGAGTTCATAAATTCGTTCGTACGCTTTTATAGCCTCGTCAGATTCACGCGATTTTCTTTTAACAAGGCCAACGACATCTATTGTCGGCGCCACCATTTTCCCACTTACTGGATCGAGAGCACCGACAAGCAGGAATGCGACACGCTGGGAAGTCTTACAGAATCCATTGACGCTTGTGTTCCACTCATACGAGTTCCCAACGACATTTAATTTTTTTAAAATGCGCTGTTTAACGGGACCCATAGCTTTAGCCCATTCGAATTGGATCTTTAAGTCCACAAACTTTTGTCTAATTTGTAGCCAAAGTGAACTCATGCCGTACGTCTTTAGAATCCGGCTCCCCTTTTTTAAAGTGATTTGTAAAAGTGTTGTGCCATATCTCGACGAGACAATCGGATCAATCGCAGCATAAATTCCGGGACCTTCTTGTTGCATTCTGCCGCCGCTAGGTTGCGGAACCATCCAGTGTTGCGACATCACTTTCAACAAATACTCTCGAAAAAATGGATGCCTAACTGGAACTCGCTCGAGGTTTGGAGCGTTCATATTCGTGTAGTGGTAAACGATCACATCTCGATCAAGCGTAATCACACTCGACTCGAGTTCAAGCGCCAACTCCGAAGCAACTTTTTCAAACTCAGCGTCCGTCGCAGCCATCGCCTGTGAAGCATAAAGCACAATAGTCGCGCTCACGATTCCAATTAGGATCGTGATTAAGATTTGAAAAATCTTATCGATTATCGCCATCGTTTACTCCACTTATTTCTTGGCCCGAGCATCGCCTTTAGCATCACGAAGTTGAGTCACTGTCGAACATTGCATGCGAAGCTTTTTATTGAAATATGGATGCCGGTGGAACTTCACGCACTCTTCGAGTTTCACGAGCATACTCTCGATCGCCTTGTACGTGTTCGCACGATACTCATCGTGAAGCGCGATCACATCATTTATCAAATCACCTGATGGAGTTTTCGGAAGATCGAATTTCTTAAGAACTAAATCCGACATCACTCGAGACAATCGGCCGTTGCCATCACCGAAAGGGTGAATTCCAACCATCATGCGCTGAAGATCCGCTGATAGTTGAATTGGAGATTGAAGAGCCTGTCCACGCAAGATTCTATCTAAGCTGTAATCCTTGTAGATCATGAACCACTGCACATGATCCGCGACTTTCTCGCTTGGAATGTAGGTGATTCGCTTATGTGCCCAGTGAATTCCGATCTGACTGTAAATCTTAGCATTCTCAGGATTTGGTCCGTTGGCGCGAGCTACGACATCCGAAAATCTTTCACCCGCTTGCTGCTCCCACTTCAATTGAGAATTCACGTTATCTTGCGGAATAATTTTTAGATTATTCAAGCGCCATAGGCGGTCGGGATTATTTTCGCAACTAGCATCACCTGCAGTGCATTCGCTGATAAGCGGAAAGCCATTCACATGATTTCCAGCCGCACGAAATTGGCCCGGCAACATCGATTGATCGGTTTTCTTATCAACAAGTTTCTGGTTAATGAGTGCAACGTGAAGTTGCGGAAGAATTCCTAAGTTCAAATCGTCGATATCGAGTTTTTGATCTATGTAGCGAATTCCGTTATCAAAAGTATCCCAGGTGTCTGGCCCAGGTTTATAAATCCAGCGCGGACCATAGCCCTGAAGTTTCGCTTTTTCCCAGCTTCCACGGTCAATAAACCGAATCGCGCGGTACTCAGCAATTTCCTCAATGTCGACGCGAAGGCCTACAAGCTTGGAACGAATGCTGCGGAATTTATCTTGAATCGCGCAATCTCGTGGGAAACTATTCAGCTCGCGGTCACAAGCCGATGCCGGCGCGGCGGCACTTACTACTACCGATGTTAAAATGGCAAAGCTCAGAACCTTTAGCATGTTTACCTCGTGGCATTACGCCAAACTCCAGTAACTACAAGCCAGAGGCCACATGATTCGCGGTTTATTTGGATTAGAAGCTAAGTTCTGGGGTTTGCGACGCTTTGTGCGCACCACTGTCTATGAGGTAAACAGCGGCAATCTAACCATTCCAAGTACTTGGCCAACACGTTTGCTGGTCTACTCGTTGCAATTCTTTGGATCTCGAAATCAATCAAAAAGGCAGGTCAATTATGCTCGAACATCTAACTCTTTGGCTTTTCATCACTGCAGTGATTAACGCTGTCCTTGCATTTACTATTTAAACCGGATCGTAAAGAACGAGAGCCTCGCCCTCGAGCAGAATTTCGTTGTTCTGATTTCGAACAATCGTCGACATCCGAATCAAAGCCTTCTCAGGTTTTACGTTTAGCACTTCAACCTCAGCAGTAATCGTATCGCCAATAAAAGCTGGCGATTTAAACTTCAACGTTTGATTTAAATAAATCGATCCCGGCCCAGGCA
>JANOUF010000029.1:0-15871 GCA_031416685.1 Bdellovibrionales bacterium | reverse complement strand
GGTTCTTCCAACGATTTTTGAGTCATTTATTGAACGATAAAAATCTAACCATTTACTTAATGCTTGAGCGATATTGCCAGTGTGGCATGCGTTTCTGATTTCTTGATGCCAGCTTCCGCCGAAAACGCTATCGATTTCTTCGCCGCCAATTAGAGCGTTGGGGTCGGCTATTTGGGTAGTGTGACAGTAATATAAATGTCCAAGCGCGTTCGAGGTCCTGCCGTTTCCGTCGTTAAAGGGATGAATTGCGCACAATAAGACTATTATGGCCGGTAAAGAGTTCAGAGAGAAATCATTCGTCGCAATATCTTCCGATAAAGTGGCGCTGAAAATATTAAGCGCAAGGTTAACGTTCTCAGCTTTTACCGTATTTATGAATAGTTCTCCATGCGAGGCCATGCTTAATTCCTCAAGCCTAAAACGCGGAAGGCGAGGGCGTTGACAGAGAGATTGATTGAGAATTTTTAGATGCTCCAAAATATCGTTTGGATTTTTTGACGGCTTAATCTTTGGGAATAAATGTTCTCGCGTGCGCAAAACTATGTCGCGTCGTTCTGAAGACTGCAGTAACGTGGAGCCTGTCCATATAGATCGTCTATGTACAAACGACCTGTCTTGATTCGCACAAATAAAGGAAGTTGGAGTATTTTGCGTCTTTTCAATGATGCGCCGATCACGTCGAGTTTCACGCCAGCTTTCAATAAGCTGCTCAATCCTTGAAATTGGCAAATATTCAGATTTGTCTTGAGTCCGACGTGGCATCAAAATCAGTTAACATTCGGGCGCGATTAATTAAAGTAATAAAAGGCCATTACCCAAATGGGGGAGAGTTCTGAAGATGTCGGCAGACAAAAACCCGCGCCGCACTTTTATCGAGCGAAAACGAGAGGAAATTGCATTTCTGAGCGATTTCACAGCGGTCCCACGCAAAACGCAGTCGCCTCTATCGTCTTGGCCTGATTACGCAATCAAAAAAATCCTTGCTCGCGACGTTTCGCATCGGCGTAGCGGTGCATTCTACAGCGAGAGTCAGTTGCGTTCGAAGACTGAACTGAGCCTTCATGGTTTTAAGTTCAAGTATGTCTATCAGCGTCTTGATTTAATATGCAAAAGCGAGGCAAACACGCTTTATCCTCTACTCAAGGGGATCTCGCGCCCACAGCGTCTTCAATTCACCAGATCTGCTCAGGCGTCGCTATCCGTACTTCTCAATGTTTGCGCGAACATTTTTTCGCGAAAAGATATTCATCTTCTGACATCGCTCTACTGGGAAACAGCGGAATTTTTGCAGCAAGAGGGTTGGAGTTCCTCGAAAGAAAACCCCCAGGTTGCAATTTTGGATTCGTCTTGTTTTAGTCCATCACAATTTGGCAAAATATCGGTGCCGTCGTCGGTAAAGATTGTCATTGTCGATACCACTTGTTGGACTCTGTGGGACATTCAACGGCAGCAACTGAAGCCCCTACTTCGTCGCGGCCTTAGTGTTGTATTGGTGCGCAGTCACCTAAAGCTGGATTGCCTTGCAACGGAATGGAATCGATTGGGTTCAGTTGCTTTTTTGCCTTCGGGCCGATTCGGCGAAGAGTTTTGGATCGAGTTCTTAAATTACGCAAGATTCTATTCTTTGTGGAGCGATCCAGCTGCGGTTTATCCGTTTCTTCGTCATAAAAAATTTAAGAGTCTCACTGTCGACTGGATTCGTGGCGTGCGTGAGTCGCAAACGATCGTACGGCGGCACCTTGAAAGTATTCGAACAAAATTTATATTTACTTTTTTCGATCACGGTCTTTATTTTTGGGTCGGTTACGGTGGCGCTGAAAAGGCAGAGGACGATAAGGTCATGAATAAGCTTGTGCAGATTTTTGACTACTACAAAGTAGCGTATGCAGTTTTACCGAGCTATCCATGGGATATTGTCTCTGTCACGCGGTTTAGGCCCAGTCACAGCGAATTCTCATTTCCGATAAACACGAATACCGTTATAAGAATCTCTATTCCGGATCTCACTGACAAAGAGCGCACGAAGATATTGTCGGCGCTTTCGGCATGGATTGGAGTTTGCGAAAGAGGTTCGTATCTCCAAACGTAAGTCTCAGAACGACCATCACCGAATCGATCGTGAAACGAGTTCGAAGTACCTTCGAGCAAAGTGTATTGCGGCGCTCGTGCCGAAAAGCAGAGCCATTTTTTTTCCAAGCCTACCTGCCGGGAAATTGTTAGTTTTAAAAAAAACCAAAACGCTTGATGTCGTTCTGTTTGGGGACGCGCCGTATTCGGTTCTGAATATTTCCAATTGGCCGCCGTACGAATACTACCGAATCTGGTGCTTATCCTCAGCGATGCAGAAAGCACTTCGGCGAACCGCAAAATTGGATGCTCAAGTTATTCGGATTAGATTTGGTAATCAAGAAACAGTCGAACAGTCTTTCAGCGGTGTCATTCGGTTTGTCTTCGCTGGACGCATTGGCGCCGACAAGAATTTGATTCTTTTGACAAAGTTAGTATACCAACTCCAGAAAGACGGCTTTCCGATTCAATTGAGGATTATCGGCGAGTTCGATAATAGTCGACTGGATAAATTTGTTTACAAGCGTACGACAAAGTTTAGTGAGACTTTTGCTCAATTGTTAGATCGATTAGAATGGAAATATCCACTCATAATAGAAGCACCTAAAGCGCCAAAAGCCTGGATAAAGACATTAGAGCAACAGGATATCTTTATAAGTCTATCAACCCATTGGACTGAGGACTACGGAGTTGCGGTTCGACAGGCATTAAGCGCGGGATCCTCCGCTGTGCTTTCTGAATGGGGTGGGCATAAGGATGTAACCGGGAGGGCAATTTTGGTTCCGATTGAGTTTTTAGGCTCAACCTCGGCCGAAAACGTAAAAAAGCTCAGTCGCTTTATTGTCAGTGCGCTTGACCTTCGCTCGGGTGTTGCCAAAATTAAGCATCGAAAAAAGACTGTCGTTGATTGGCCAGACAGAAAATATTCTCACAAAAATCTTCTCCAAATC
Organism: Bdellovibrionales bacterium; assembly: GCA_031416685.1. Taxonomy (GTDB): domain Bacteria; phylum Bdellovibrionota; class Bdellovibrionia; order Bdellovibrionales; family JAMPXM01; genus JANOUF01. The sequence goes on along the minus strand of JANOUF010000029.1, from coordinate 12,854 downwards.
GAAACGCAACTCGCCAATTTCTTAGAAAAGGACGCAGAGCGATTTTGGCAATGTTGGAGCAAGGCGTTTAGCTAACGGCATCTAACTTTTTAAAATGATCAGCAAGGCGCATAGCCAGAGCCACGATTGTGAATGTCGGATTGGCATGGCCACCAGTGCAAAACACTGAGCTTCCGCAAGCAAACAAATTATTTGTCCCAAACACCAAACAGTTCGGATCAACGACGCCGTCTTTTACATTCGTCGACATGCGAGTAGTTCCGAGGTGGTGTGCGGCCCATCCAGAAATTGCATTTTTCGCGGTAAGGCTCGAGAACAATCGAAACTCGCCAGTGCGCGCTAAGCTCGTACTTAGGGCGCGGATACTTTGCTCGAGTGTTTTCACTTCGACGTCGCCAGCTTTCCAGAAGAGGCGCGGCTTTCGAAGTCCAAATTTATCCCGAGACTCGTCTAAGACTACACGGCTCTCCGATTTGGGTGCGTTCTCAAGTAGGTATCCGACTTCAAAATATTCAGTCGTCGCCTCCGTTCCCTGCCCTAAAGTTCTGAGTAGCGTGGAAATATCTTTTTCGTGTGGCACACCCTCTGGTGGCTTCTGAACTTTTGAAAAATGGAATCGACACTGCAATATTTGTTTTTGTTTTTGCGCTTCGTGTTTAAGAGCAAGTGTTTGGAGACTTAATCCACCAGCTCTATTGAGCCACCCAAAGTCGCGTTTTTTTGAATTCAGTCGAAGTAGTATTCCGGCATTTCCGAATGAATGCTCCATAAAAAATTTGCCTATGTTGCTTCCGAATTTTAAGGCGGACTTGGTGTCTGCTTGAGTGTTAAGTAACACTCGAGCGTTTTCGATTCCACCTAAGCACAGAACAAATCTTTTCGCCTTGATCTTGATCCGGACACTACTTTTTAAAATGATCGACGCCCAGGCAATATCAAGCTGGTTTGTGGAATGAAGCTGGAGAACGTTGGCTTCTAAGAGAACCTGAATATTTTTATTACTTTTAAAAGAGTCTAGATGTCTTTCACCAAAGCTTGTTACGTTACTTTTTTTAAGCTCAATCAACTCAAAATCATCTGGAGGTCCCGCGTTGGTTTGGGGTTTTAGGTGCTCTAGATCAAGCGTCTCAGCGGCTCGCTCGTAGTAAGGTTTTATCTGTTCGAAACTGATCGGCCATCCGCTATCAGGAACCCATTCCTTCTTTTCGAAATCATGTTTGCTAAATTCTGCGCAGATACCTGCCCACACGTTGGCAGTACCTCCAAAATAACGCCGCCGTGTATCGGATAAATAGACTCGGCTCTCAGTTCCATTCGGCAATGTGGTTAGGCCATTGTACAAATCCTGAGTTGAGGCATCTTGAGTATGACCTCCGCCCTCGATGAGAATAATCTTGTAGCGATCCTTCAGTTGCAAAGCGAGACTAATGCCCGCGGCCCCAGCTCCCAGAATGCAAATGTCAGCCTGTAACTCTGAATCATTTTTCAATGAATTCGTGTCAATGATCATGAGCTAAACAAACCTCTAGACTGGTGAATTTATGCTTATCGTTCTAACATGGTCTCTATGACAAGAAGAGAACTTATTATTCGATTTGTAGGCGCTGTATTCTTGTCCCGACTCGCCACTCTTTGTTTAACTTCGCCAAGGGCAATTAAAAGCAGCCTTCTCGATACCTACTTGAGCCAGTTCGTTGAAAACGACAGAGCTGAAGTCATTCGTCAGTCTCGAGAAAGACATCAACATTTCCTTTTAAGCGGCAGAGGACACGAAGACGAAATTATAAACGACTTTCGTGACAATCGTGTAGTCGAGGTTGGCGGGTGGCTGGTGGCGCAGGCAGAACTCGATCATCTTATTATCACTCATCATTCGTAAGGATTGGATCTTTACCAATAATCACAACTGTCCTACAAAGCCATCTCGCGAGTGGTATAGCTCGAATTACGAGTTCGTCGATTTTTTCTAGAGGACGATAGAGTCCCGCCCAGGTGTTCGAATCGTCAACGACTGTCTTCCAGTATCTGATCTTGTTTGGGTTTTTCCATTGTATAGCAAACATCAGAATAAAAATGACGAGTGTACTGAGCCAAAAAAATCTCAGTTCAGTTCGATGAAACGAGGATGTAATTATTTGAATGTCTTTCTTCGTCAGTGGCGATTCCGTTCTTGTTCGCACGGATGGAGAAATGACGCGATACAAGTTTATAAGCGGATTATAGGCTAAAGGCTCAGTCGCGACGAGACGTCCGTCGGTTTTCAAGTAACGCAATAGATTATCCATAGCTTGAGCGATATCTGTATGATGAAAAAGATTACCGACAAAGATGACGTCAAATTTTTCAGTAGTCGGAAAGTCTAACTTCTCGATCGCACCTTTGTGTGTTCTCAAGGCTATATTATGGAGCGTTGCAAGGCGCTCGGTTGCTTTCAGCATTTCTTCCGAGATATCAACAGCGGTTACATTCGCTCCGGCTTGCGCAAAGTAGACGCTAACTTCGCCAAATCCACAGCCGACATCCAGTATGGCGAGATTACGCACATCTCCAAGGCGTTCATGGATAAATCTAATATCAGGTGCTGTTAGAGCGGTATTGGCTCGTAATACGTCGATGGCTCGCGGGTCCACGGTCTCGGCCCATCTATCGTGAAACATCTCCTCATGGTCGTGACAAAGATTCCGCAACGCGCACCTCAGTGCTCAAACTAACCTCGTTTGACCAGGAAGAACAGCGAAGATACAGTTTCGTATGTCGTTCAAACCTTCTTTTATTTTGGTGGGACCGTGAATTTTAATAGAATTTCGATATCGCTTTTTGTTGTTTGTTTGGTTTTTGGAAGCTTTGCTTCGGCGGCTGAAAAATATCGAGTTGGAATTGCGATGTATAAAAATGGTCCTGAAGCGCAACAGTATAAACTCCTTTTGCTGGCAGCAGCTGCGCGGGCTAAGCGCGAGTTGCAAAATGTCGATGTCGTCTTTCGCGAAGGCGAACCTATCGAGCAAGCTTCAAAGTTGGCAGCGGAAAATTTTGACCTCATCTTTGTTCCTTATTTTGGCATCGGCGAGAAGTTGCCAGCACTTTTTAAGAAGTTTCCAAAAATTAATTTTGTCGTTGTTGAGGGTGATTTACCCGGCAACAATGTTGCATCAATAAACTTTAGAAACAATGAAGGTGCGTTTCTCGCGGGCGCACTTGCTGCGCTGAAATCGACGGCATCTAAAGTTGGTTTTGTTTCTGCGGTAGATCAGCCGTTCGTAGCGGGACTCTCAAGTGCATTTGCGGCCGGAGCTAAAAGAGTGAATCCGAAGATTTCCGTGACATCAAAATTTATCGGCACTGATAATTCAGCATGGGAGAACCCTAGTGGCGGAAGGATTACAGCACTGAGTATTTTTGATTCAGGGGCTGACGTTGTCTATACGGTGGCTGGAGGGTCATCTCCAGGGGTATTTTCAGCGGCCAAAGAGAGAAAGAAGTTCGCTATCGCGGCAAATTCAAATCAAAATTCCGTGAGCCCGGGTGCAGTACTAAGCTCGGTCGTTAAAAAAATCGACTTAGCAGTTTTCCAAACCATCAGGGCATCCCGGACTCGCTTCGTGCCTGGAAAAATCTCATTTGGGATTAAGGAAGGTGCATTCGCCGTTGCGATCGACTCGAACAACCGAACTTTAATTAGTGCGAGTCAACAGGAAGCTCTAGCGAAACTTGAGCGTGATATTTCCTCCGGAAAAGTTCGAATTTATTAGATAGTTCATGTTTTTAAAGCCCAAGCTTACTGAGGACCAGGACCATTGTCTGTGGGCCGAGGCACAGTTCTGAGTATTTTTGACAGGTAGCGATTAGGTCACTAGATTTAACTGCGTGGAACTCACGGGCGATAGATTCCAAAATACAATTTTTAGAAAAACCAAAGAAGACACTCTTAAGTTTTTTGGCATTCCAGCTCTCTTGATTCTGGCTTCCCTGTTTGTAAATTTCGAAAATTACCCATGGCTCACGGCCTTTACCTTTTACGTCGTTAACAATGGACATGTGCACTCGACGTTTATTGACGTTGCTCTGGATCCTCGCGAGGCACGCAAGAGATACGTCTGGAAATCGTTGCTAGTTGCGAGTTTGCTTATAGGGTACGTGCTGATATTTCAGTTTCAATATTTTTGGTTGGCACTTTTCGTGGCAACCTATATTCACAACTTCATGCAGGGCATGGGAATTAGTCTGCTCTTTCGGGGTCGACACCCTGGCCATAAGGCATTTAAGTTTACATTTTTAGCTCTCGCCTTATTCCCTTTTTTTATCTACAACTTAAAAAGGTCACTGAATCCCGTAAAGGATAAGTTTGTGACGTACGTTGATTTCAGCCCATTGTTGAGCGCTGACTTCATCCAATACGCCATCACAGGCGCAATGTTTGGCTACGCCATCGCCGCATCTGGAATTTTATATTTTCTAATTAAAGACAAAAAGAAATCGGGCGCTTGCTCAACAATCTATTTTGCGATCGTTTACGGCATTGCCTGGATTTACGCTCAGAATAACTTTAACGCGATTTCTATCCTCATACTATCCCACGGAATTCCATACCTGTTTCTCATGCAGACCCGGTTGTCACTGACGCACTCTATTCCAGTCATTAGAAAGTACGCTTCAGTCATTATCTTTTTGGTTTGCGTACTGAGTCTAGCTGCAGGTCCGGCACTTGAGCGCGCCCAGAATTCGAGTGGTGGCGAGGAGAAGCTGCTTTTGTTTTTTCTATTCCTGCCGACGGTTCTTCATTACGTTTTAGACACAACGATCTGGAAGAGAAGTAATCTCAAATTCCGAACGGCGTTTGTTCCAGCGGATTAGCTGGCGGCTCGATTGTTCTCTACGAGTGGGAGAATGTTTCGTCGCGTCGCTTCGTTCGAGAATCGAAATAAAAATCCGTCCCAGATAAAGTGGGTCGTAGTAAGAGACATGACCAAGATAAACGCAATAGACTGCAGCAGCGGTGAATTCGAAAGTGCTGTCAAAATCGGGGAATGCGATAGCACTACAGCCGCGAGAACCCAAAAAACGCTTAAGAAGACAAAAAGATTTCTACTTCGAACTTGGCTTCTCGAAAAGATTCTTCCGTACAGAAGCCAGTACTCAATGTTGTGGATTATGCCTATGCCGATAAAAGCGAAGAACGAAAACGGAATAAAGATATAAAGCAAAAGGCGCATGTCGAAAATCATCTGGGAATAGCCGTTTATGCTTCTGTTTTGCCAATCCGAGTAGAGAATGCCTGCAAGTAACAAAATTCCTGGAGACAGCAATGTCAGGAGGTGAGGCAGTCGAGGCGTCAACGAGTAGGTACTTGCAAAAAATACCGCCCATATACAAAAGCCGATAAACATTAACTTTCGATTTTGACGTTGTTTCCCGAGAAGCACAGAAAAACCGTAACTTTGTCTGCTCAAATGCCAGATGTTTAATCCGTTGAAAATCGTCAAGAGGACTGCCATCGCGTCAAACCCGAGATGTTTAAGCGCAAGATAGGATGGGCCCCAGGCCAAAAGCGATATCACACATATAAATCCAAGTTGTCGATAAAGGCTAAAACGCTTGAGTGCCTTTTCTCCGTTGTTAACAGCGATAAACTCAGGAAGGAATAGGAGTGTGAAAGTGAGTGCTTGATGAGAAATGGAAATGCGAAAGAATTCTTCGGTGATGTTAGTTTGCATTTCACCACCGACCCCCACTAAAGTTGAGAATGCGGAAGCCACACATGCGAAAATGAAGATAAATGGCGAAAACAATAATAGCAGGTTCATCTGTGAGTTATTTTATTAGGAAACACCTAAATGTCGAAACGGTCACTTAGTCCGGAAATGAACGAATCGAGCAATTTAGTTGGTAAAAGCCTCTTTGTCGTCGACAAGATCAGCTGCTCCAGCTCCCGAACGAACGTAGCTAAGTATCAGGCGTTGATTCGGTCTTTCGGTGCTGTCGACGCCGACTCCGTTGACGATGCAGATTTAGTTCTGGTGGACACCTGTGCTTTTAACAAGTTTCAAGAGGACCTTTCTTTAAAGATCATTCAGCAGAATCAAAAAAGAATACGGACCAATGCCACAATTATCGTTTGTGGCTGCCTTGCAGCTATAAACCCGAAGCGGCTTGAAGAGCAGTATGGCGGCAAGTTTTTTTCGCCAAAAAATGAAAGTCACCTAAGAGACTTTTTGGGTTTGAAAAAGCTTGAAAACGAAACGATGGCGTATTCGGCTCAGGGGCGCCATATGGGCGTTAGCCTACAGACGCAACGACCTGTTTTCTCTGTAATCCTCAGAGTTGTGCGCGCTCTTCATCGGCTTGACACTATTACTCCGTTGGGTCGACTGCCATTGATAGGACAAATTCTGGCGTCTAGTCAGGCTGCAAACCCAAACGCATATGCGATTACCATTAGTCAGGGTTGCTTGGGCAATTGCTCTTTTTGCGTGATCCCGATGGCCAAAGGAAAGACCGTAAGTGCGCCGGTAGGCGAGATTGTAGAAAAGGTTAGGGAAATAGTTGGTCAAGGAACTAAGAAGATAATTTTAACTAGCGAAGACGTTGGGGCTTACGGCAAGGATAACCACAGTTCTCTAGTTGATCTCCTCAATCGAATTATCGAAATACCAGGCGACTACAGTTTATATCTACAGCATTTCGATCCGCGATGGTTGGGAGCGATGAAGGAGGAGCTGCGGGCGATCATGGCATCGGGCAGGATTGCTTACATACAGTTCCCAATTCAGTCCGGTAGTCCCACAGTGCTGGCACGAATGCGTCGAGCTTATGACATAGAAAAAGTAGTACCGGTTATAGATGAATTGCGCCGCGAGTTTTCCCGGGTGACGTTCAGCACGCAAATAATAGTTGGTTTCCCGGGCGAGACGAATGATGACTACGTCCTAACAAAAACTCTTATGAGTAAGCGCCTCTTTGATTGGGTTCAAGTCTTTGAGTTTAGTGATCGTCCAGGAGCCGCGACTAATGCCATGAGCGAACACGTGGGAACCACTGCTGTGGCGAATAGGGCGAGCGCGCTACGTCGCCATTGGTTTTTGCAGCGGTATTTTAATTTTCGCGCGCTAGCTTCAGCATTTTTGATTCGGGCATCGTGACAAAGTAAGGAAGATGATTGGTTCCGCAAAAAACTAGGGCTCTGGTACTACTTTCGGGTGGGATGGATTCTGCCGCTTGTGTTGTTTGGGCGAAAAAAAACTTTCTCTCAGTGCATGCAATTGCATTCGATTATAACCAACCCTATAAAGTCGAACTGAAGTTTGCAGCGCAACTGAGCAAGCGCCTTCGAGTCCCACTTCACACTGAGCGGCTGCCGGATCTGAATAAGTGCAATCTTAAGATACGGAATAAGAAGAAATCAAATTTTGAAATTCCGGGCCGCAATGGAATTTTTCTATGGAGAGCGGCGCAGTTCGCCATCGCCAATGATTTCTCGAACATCGTTATTGGAACTTCAGACAGAGTGGAGACTGAAAGCTACCCAGATTGTTCGGCTGAGTTCATGGAATTGTTAGAGGATGCAATTCGAACCGCTACCGGTGTCCACGTCCGTATACATAGACCGTTGGAGGATCTGTCGAAGCAGGAAATTTTTTATTATGCGAAAAAGGAACGTCACCTTGAAACTCTGAAGCAAAGCATTTCATGCTACTTTGGCGTTACCAAGAATTTTGAATGGGGTCGCGGTTGTGGATCATGCCCAGCGTGCATAGCGCGAATGAAGGGCTGGAATTCTTACCTCCACAAGGTCTCGCCTCAGGCATTTCCGAAACGATTTATTTTTGACCCAGGTTCATATCCCAACGACGGCGAAACTGCGTTGAATATTCTCTACAGAAGAACTATCAATCACATTCGCAAAAGCGGATGTTCTTACGCGGTTAGCGCGTTACCCAAAGAATCTAGCAAGCCGATATCCGTTCGAAAATTTGAAAAGAAATTTCCGCTCCCGAAGGGATGGAGCTACGTTACCTACGCCAAAAGCATGAGCCTGCGGCAATGGACAATGCAGTTGCGGAATAAAAAGTTCCCTGTGTCGAACGTAGTGATTTTTAAGAGCGACCGCGAGAATCCTTTTTTGCCAGATCTTTTGTACGGAATTTTAGGACAGAGGCATTGGATCGTCGATAAGCGCTGCAAAAAAACCCTCGAGAAGTATTTGGATCTATGCGAAGAAACTTTTAAGCTACACCCGGAGGGAACGCATCACTCGAGAAAAGTTCTCGAGAAAATTGGAAGTTCGATATTCGAAAAATTGCTTATCTGCAGCGGGGAGCCGCGAAATAAAAAAGGAAACTGCAAAATCTTAGGCTCTCATCTTCTGACAAACCCGTCAGAGTACTTGGCCATAAAATCAACGCAAATTGTTGAGCTCGATATTTTCAAATTAGTAAATCACCGACGACGTCACGGACAGCCACAGGTGTTTTATAAAGTTTCATCCCTCAAGCAGGTCGATAGCCAACTCGACAGTTTTATTAAGCGAATGAGGAATCTCATTTGAGTGATTTTCTTCGCAAAAAGTTCGACCTTGTACTGTGTGGTGCACTTTTTGTTTCTGCATGGATATGGGCACAAAATGTCGGAAAGGTCGCGGACTTAGACCGGTTTGACGAGCCTGCGTTCTATATTTCAAAAGCCCTCTCCCTGTTTCGAAATCCGTCGGCCGTATGGGATGTTGCTTCAGGCCCGCTCTACGTACTTAATTATTTCTTTCTATCGTTCATCGAGGAAGATCCTCTACGACTTTATTTTCTAAACGCCAAAATATTAGTATCTTTGCTGCCGCTCGCTTTCTTTCTTTGGCTCCGCTCTGGCGGTATCGGCCGATTCGCCGCGTACCTCGGGGGAGTCATGGTTTTGTTATTTGCTCCCTTGGTACTTCAAAATCGGTTTCCCGTGCATTTTGCAATGCTAGTGGCTCTAATCGGAATGGCGACGTCAGCCATCTTCAGGGTTCATTTTCAGCGCCTACAATTTCTAACAGTTACGTTTTTCTTAGTCGCGCTTGTTCGTCCTGAGTACTTAATTTCGTTCGTCTCACTATATGGATTAGCGATCTATTTTGCTTTTAAGCAATTTAAGTCAGCTAGCCCGAGACAATTTTGGAGTTTGTTTTTCTTCGTACTGGTCAACGGCATTTTCCTTTCAGGCATGCTTAGCAATATCAGCTCAGAGCGTGCCATCTACAATTTCCAGCAGTACAATTACCTCAGGATTATAGACCACAATCACATCGCCATTCCCCCCGGGCACATGGATTCCGCAAAGTACTTTAAAGACGTCTATGGAAACCCAGACTCAGTGGTGGAGGCCATCGTCAATAATCCTAAGGAATTTGGACGTCACATCGGATATGAGTCCGTAAATCTTCTCAAAAATCTCGGCCAACTCTTCGCGACTTTTCTTTTTTTAGCTCAAACGAAATTTTTGTTTTGTTGTTTGGCTTTGGGCACTTTTCTATTCTGGCTTTCACGTCGCGAGGAGAACGGGCGGAAAAAGTACCACCTGCGAATTACAGACAAAAATTATTTCTTTTTAATGATGATTGCTTTCGGGCTTCCGCCGTTGGTGAGCGGTGTAATTATCGGGAATGAGCCACGATATCTTTTCCCGTTGGTATTCGTTATCATTGCAGGTGCGGCTATACGAATTCCGTTGGCGTCCTCACGTGCTACTCTCGCATTGGCGGCCCTGGGTTTAATTTCCACGCTCATTCTCTTGCCTACCAGTTTGCGGGCACATCCGGCCCTTGCAAAATGGCGCGGAAATAAGGTTGTTCCATTTGCATCCAGTCTGAACCAAAGCGCACTTGCTGAAGTTCTCATGCTTCGGGCGCTCAGAATTGAAGAGCAGAAAAGGGTGCTGACGTTGAGAGGCGACCAATATCATTTCGTCTCAAGGTATGCCGAGATCTTTCAAATTTGCGCGAATCACGCGGAGTCGTGCACTGATGCGAACGCCCCAAGTGAATCGTTGGCGGATATCGTTGAACATCAGAGAATTAATGTAATTTCCTTCTACAGCGACTTTCAGTTTTCTATCGAAAGTATTCCCCACGGTCGCTTGCGATCTGAAATTGCGGGCATCATCGAGAACCCAGAGAAGATCGGATTCTCTCGTGTGGAGCTGCCGTGCAGTTACGGCGAAGTATTTATTAAAAGCGAGCTTATTGATGTCCAAAAAATAAATAGAGCGTACAGCGAAGTGCGTAATCAAATTTATTGTATCTAGTTAAGAGTCAAAGTTAGCATTATCCATGGCACAGTCGAATCCCCCGAAGCTAACTACGGTTATTCCTTGTTTAAACGAACGGAATACGATTGGGCGTTGCATCGCGGACATAAGGCGCGTTTACGAAGCACGCAGCATTTCAGGCGAAATTATTGTTAGCGACAACGGATCTACAGATGGCAGCCAAGACATTGCCGAGTCGTTGGGCGCGAGAGTGATTGCGGTAACTGAACGAGGGTATGGAGTTGCCCTAGATGAAGGTATCCGAGAGGCCACTGGAGATATTGTCGCTTTTGCCGATGCAGATTTATCGTATAATTTTTCTGACCTTCCTCGACTCGTCCAGCCGATTATCGACGATCAGGCCGATTTTGTATTGGGCAGTCGCTACTTAGGTGAAATCGAAAAAAACGCAATGCCCGTTATGAATCGCTACATCGGTACTCCAATACTCTCTTTCCTGATACGCGAACTTTTTTCAGTACCGACAAGCGATTGCAATAGTGGCATGCGAGCAATTCGCAGGTCCTGCTATTCGTCGATGGGTCTACGTAGTCAGGGAATGGAATTCGCTTCTGAAATGCTCGTAAAAATCTCAGGGAAAAATATCAGGTACGCGGAAGTGCCAATCTCATTTTCAAAAGACAAAAGAGGAAGGCGGTCCCACTTGAGACCGCTGAGGGACGGATGCAGGCATCTACGCGTGATTATGAGCGAGTCGTTCATTAGCTTCCGATAGCCGCTCTGATTATAGCGAGATGAATAATAATTTGAAAGGGCAGCGCATTTTTGCACGCTGCCCATGGGAAATTATTTTTTGGTCCGAGTGTAGACCATTTCCATTGCTTTAAATTCTTTGCCAGCTTTGTCTTTCGCGTACATTTCGAAAACATGTTCGTTGATGCTGACAACGCGAAGAGTGTTGCGCGCAGTTGCGTTCTTCTCGCCTTTCATTGGGTCCGACATTGTTCCTGTAAAGCTAAAGGTCTTTGTTGCCGGATCAGCTTTTCCAGACATGTTCATGATTTGAGTTCCCATGTTGTCCATCCAAGTTGCTTGGTACTCTTCTTTGTAAGAGTCGTAACCCGTATAGCCCGTTCCGACAAACTCTTGCCCCATCGCTTTTCCTTTAACATCTTGTTGGATAAAGCGTCCGCCTAAAACCCACTTCGATGTGCTCGTGCCAGTCGACGTTTCCGGCTTCGCCTCCGGGGTCATCCACCATTTCATCGTGTAATTAAATTTTCCGACGATATCATTGAGCGCTTTGTGACCCTCGCCCGGAGTCGTGTACTTCATCCACTCTGGCTGAGCTTGAGTCGGCTGTGCCGGGTCGGCCGCCATTGCAAAACTCGAAAATAAAAGTGCGAAACTACAAATAACGATTTTCATAAAATCTCCTTCGTTTAGGGAGCTAGATTTATGCAAACGACTCGGGACTTCAACTGGTTACTCGGGTAGCCGAAGTTTAACGAGTCTTAAACATCCAAAGTTTAGATGATGGGGCAAATTGACATCGCACTTTGGGCAACTATATAACGTTTTGAAGAACATGCCTTTTAAAAAGCTTGAATCCGCATATGAACTACTCCCAAGTGCAGTCATGATAACTGATGACGATGGCCGTTACGTATTCGTGAACAAGGCGGCCGAGCGTTTATTCGGATTGCCAAGGGAACAAATTCTCGGCAAAAAAGTATCGGATTTCGTTGCGCCAATGCGCGAAACTTACACAAAAAGATTGTGGTCTGAGTTTAGGGAAAACGGCGAGCAAGCCGGAGTTTTTATTATATCGCGTCCTGACGGAACCGATCAAGCGATCCGCTATTCAGCGGTCACCAACTTCATCCCTGGCTACCATTTATCAGTTGCAGTCGAAGAGCGATAGGTAGTTACTACTGCGCAAAGAGCGCTTCTAGATTCTGCGTTAGTGAACCTTTATCAGAACTAACAGTGAGTTGGCCGTCCTGGTGAATCAAATTCCATTCATTGTCACGTTCACACCATCCAGCAATCTCATCGAGAAATTTTGGTGAAAACGCGTAAACAGGAATTTCTTTTGCTCGGTGAACTTTGTTTGTAGTCATGTCTTCGAGTAACTGTTTTGGATCTTTGTAAGTGTAGACCTTTACGATGCGCGCAGCTTTTGCACCTTTGTGAAGTTTTTTTGCACTTGGATTTCCAATTTCAATCCACGTTTGCAGAGTTCCGTTATCGGTCATACCGCGAATGCAGGGCGAGTCTGCGTCGCTTAAGCCGCCAGGGGAAAATTCAATCCCTCTTTCAAAGTTCAACGCATACGCGAGCACTCGCGTAACCAAGTACTGTGGAATTTCTGACGGGTGCATTGCGACTCGAAAATCGAGGTCATCGTAAAAGCCGCGATCAATATCAGAGACGTTTAGATGAAAGCGGTAGAGGGTCGCGGTCTGAGCCATGGAGGTGATTATGGCAGAGTTGGACAAGTTCGCCAATCTAGAGTATATTAGCTCGTTATCTTTCGGCTTTGAATTCACGGGGGGCGTACTGGCTTCGACGTGGGCGTTGAAGGTGAAGGAGCATGTCGGGGATTGTACGCGGAC
>JANOUF010000028.1:0-2393 GCA_031416685.1 Bdellovibrionales bacterium | reverse complement strand
ATACGCTCTCGCGGCGTGCCCATTTTTTGTAAGGCTAATTCAACTTCGTTGCGGCGGACTTCGAAGTACCGAACGATCGCGTTTTCAAGGCGGCTTGTGAGCTCGTCCGCCCTGAGTGCAAGATCTTGCAAATAGCGTTGCGGATCGACAAGACGTGAAGTGAAGTTAGCCACATCCCGCTTGAAGTGGAGGATCTGTTGCTGAAACGCTTGGATGATTCGCTTTTTAAGCGTTTGAACGTATTGACAAGTCTCAGTCGCATTTTTGCAAACGAGTTCGGCGGCAGCTGAAGGAGTTGGCGCTCTTAAGTCCGCGACGAAATCGGCAATGGTAAAATCAATTTCATGTCCAACTGCACTGATAGTGGGAATGCGTGAACCGGCTATGGCGCGCGCCACTTTCTCATCATTGAAACACCACATGTCTTCGATCGATCCGCCACCCCGGCCAATGATAAGAACGTCAACGTCTTGGACTTTATTAATAAGCTCGATCGCTTTTACGATGGAGGCCGCTGCCGCATCACCTTGAACAACTGCCGCCGAAACAGTTATGCGTGCGCCTGGGAAACGGCGATTCAATACGTTGAGAATATCTTGAATTGCGGCACCAGTCGGTGAAGTGACGATACCGATGTGGCGTGGGAATGGCGGAAGTTCGCGTTTTTTCGCTTGGTCGAAAAGCCCCTCGGCCTGAAGCTTCGCTTTTAATTCTTCGAATTTTCTTTGGAGTGCGCCGGCGCCGACAGGCTCCATCGATTCGCAATTGAGTGAATATTGGCCGCGTGGTTCGTAGACCGTGACTTTGCCGCGGGCGAAAACTTCCATTCCGTTTGCCGGTTTAAATTTTAGTCTTGTCGTTTGGCCACGAAACATGATCGCGCCGATTTGCGAGGTTTCATCTTTGAGAGAAAAATAAAAATGGCCTGACGAATGTGGTTTGAAATTTGAGATTTCTCCACGTACCCAGATTTTTTTAAAATCGCCTTCAATAACATCGCGGATTTGCCGGTTTAATTCGGCAATAGTCATCGGCTGCGGCGGAAGTTCTGCCGCCTGCGATTCGTCTATTTCTTCGGGTGCTTTTTCGAGTGAAAAGCCCAACTGGTCTGCCATGCGGGCACATTAAAAGAGGGTCGGTGCCCGAGTCAAACTATGAGTGTGGAGGGCGCGGGTGTCGACTGTGCTCTTGCCGGATATCGAACGTTGGTATAGCGCACTAAACGTATCGCTATTCTTCTTCTAGCCTGCGCGACTTGTCAGTTTGGTAATCCCAATCGCCAGAACGTGTTTTTAAATGACTTGCAATCCAAGTTTGCCACCTTTCAACACCTGGAATGCCTGACGCTGAGCCAGGATCTTCTTGAAGTAGCGCTGCATATAAGCAAAAGCTTCTTTCATTCTTTAAGAGCTCGGCCCATCGTGCTCTCAAGTTTTCACATTCGACGATCGAAGCAGGATCCGAACTGAACTCTAAAAACTTATGATCGTGAATAACACTGAGGATAATAACCCGCTCTGCACCGCTGTTGATCCCAACGCATTGGATATCGGCCTCGTCGGCGCCGAAACACTGCCATTTATTGAATGACTCCCAATATGGATTCGTATTCCCAGAACTTAAAGCGGGTGCTCCACCTTGTTCAGCCGCTTCCTTCGCGTAGTCGCCTTCGGTAAGTAAATCACTGTGTTTTAGTGGATTCATCGATACACTGCCGATGGAGGCAGCAAGAACTATAAGTAATTTGCAAACGTTCATACGCGAAACCTCTGATGATTATTTACTGTTCAGTTTTTCTGTTAGTTTTAAAAACTGACTCATTTTTTCTTGATACACTTTGGATTTTTTAGTCTTTTTCAAAACTGCCTTGTACTCTTCTACCGCCTCAAGCCAGGTTGCCTCTCGCCTTAGCTTTCTCGATGCCATCTTTTGTTTTTGAAAAATCCAACGTATCGCCGCAGCTATATTTACTTCCGGGTCAAAGACTTCATCGCCATTCATTTCAATGAGATGATCTTTTAGTTCATTTCGAAAACCTTGTAGCGCTTTGACGGTAAGTGGCATCAATTGCGAAATGCCCATCGCCTTCTTTTTATCGCCTTTGTTGGGATCCGGAATAAACGATGACTCGGATGCAATTAGCGCTTTCATGAAGTTCGCATCAAGCGGAGTGGCCGGCTTAAAAATGTCGTTCCAGTATTTCGTCCACCCCGCAATCAAAGGATCATATTTGGAGCCTTTCGCCCCGAAATTCCAATTTTCAAGCTTTATGTTTTTAAATAAATTTGAGATTGTTTGTTCATTAATGTGTTTTATCTCGTGAGCCGATAAAATATTGATTTTGTAGTTTTGTTTTAATAATAGCAGAGTATACTAATTTCTTTTTTATTTTG
>JANOUF010000027.1:0-5787 GCA_031416685.1 Bdellovibrionales bacterium | reverse complement strand
CTAGTTTTCTCTGGGATTTCCGTCACTTCGCTTGATTCTTTTTGTTTAGACTCCCAAAATAGTAGCAATGGATGTCATGGCTCCGTTCGTCTTCATGTATCAGCACATTGAGCTCTTCATTGGTGCGCTAATTGTTCTCATTCTATTTCTCGGAATCGTTTTCTTATGGCGAATGCTGAGCGAAAAGCCGCAGACTGCTTCATCGAATCTTGACGTTACTACCCTTGAAGCAACGTTGAAAAAACTAATAACACAAGCTCAAGCGGTTACTAGTTCTGCTGGAGTGAGTGGAGTCGGTGGCGTTGGAGCAACAGGTGCCGGTGCAAGCGTTGGAGCGGGCGGGTTAAACCTTGATCCTGCGTCGACAGCAAAACTTCAAAATCTCCTCGCTGAACGTGAAAAGGCAATTGCTGATCTTCAAACGTCACTTGCCGAAGCAAAGAAGGCCGTGAAAGACAACGGCCAGGGCGAACACGCTCTGGCACTTTTGGAAATTCAAAACAAAGTGAGAGATCTCGAAGCGCGTTTAGCTGAATACTCGATCATCGAAGACGATATTGCTGATCTCTCTATGTACAAAGAAGAAAACGTTCGCCTAAAACGCGAATTGCAAGAGTTGCGAAGCGGAGCGGGACCTGCGCCAGCGGCAACCGCACCAGTCGCCGCTGCAGCAGCACAAGCCTCACCGCCAAAAGGTGAGCCGAGTGTCGTCGATCAATTTGCAGCAGCAGTAAGTAAACAAGCGGCACCTCAGGTGAGTGCGGGCACGGCTGTCGAGGTCGATGAAGATCCGCTCGGTGGCGCACTTGATACGAGCAAAATGCTCGAAGAGATGAAAACTTTAAAAGCCGATGATGCCGACGACGATATTCTTGCTGACGCACTCGACACGGATAAGTTGATGACGGAGCTTGGAAATTTCGGCGTAACCACAACAGGTGGTGGCGATCTGTCGCCTGAAGAAGATTTATTTGGTGAATTCAAGGACGAGGAGAAGTCATGAAAGCTGTAATCGTAGTTTTATCGTTGGGCCTATCATTGGTGGTAGCAGGTCAGGCGTTTGCAGCAATTCCAAAAAGTTCAGACTCGATTCGCTCTTCACTCGAATTGCCAATGCCTCAACGAGTTGGTTCGCTTCGTAGGCAGGGCCCAGAAGGTTACCGAAAGCTTACGCAAATCATGTTCGACGAAAACGAGAGCATGGCTGTCCGCTGGAAAGCTGTGACAGCAGCCGCTCGCATCGGTGGCAAGAATGCGCAACCAGAAATCGAACGCGCACTTAAGAGTCCAACTTGGTACATGAGAAACGCTGGGCTCATTGCACTTCGCGGGATTGATCAAAGCCAAGCACTTAAATGGGCAAACAAGCTTCTCGACGACAAAGCATTAGTTGTTCGAGCGGCGGCAGTTGAAGTCATCGGTGATATTGGAACGCAAAAAGATGCTCCGGCATTGTGGGCAGAGCTCAACTCAAAGGAAAGTTTCAAAAAAGGTCAGAGCTTGTTCATTCGCCGTGGAATCGTCGAAGCCCTTGCGCGAATTGAAGGGCAAGGCCGCGAAGCTGCATTCGTACAAGTTCTCAATGATTCAGATGTGACTTTGCACCCAGGTGCGATCCAAGGACTTCAGCGTTTAACGCAAAAAAAGTTCGGACCCAACGACATTCGCACGCAACGTGCGCAATGGATCAGTTGGTGGAAAACCCGCCAAGGTTAATTCCAAGGTTAATTCGTAGACTTATTCTGTTTTTCTTGAAAACGTTTGAGCGCTTTCTCAACTGAGAGTTCGCGCGCGACTCGATAGAGAATGACATCTTCCTCGATGCCGTCGCTTGCCTGAGGTTCTGGGTTTGCAAAGAAATCACGATTCAACACGATTTCTTTTCGTACCGTCACTTTCACTCCAGGTTTCTTGGCTTTGCCTTTTACCATTCGCACGAGCAAACGATATTGAAGCCCGTCTGAGAAATCGTCGCGCATTTGCGCCGGTCGAAAGCGCAAGTCATCTTTCACCCAATCTGTTTCAAAGATTCCCGCGTCGGGATTATCAACTTTTGCAGGGTAGCGGATCATTGCTTGTTTCACTGCGCGCTCAACATCTTCATAGGGCGCAAAAAAAACTTTTTCGCGCTGAGGGACTTCGGGCATTTTCTTGGTTTCAAGAAGGGAGCAGGCACTGCTGACGAGTATGAGGCTCGCGACGACTAGTTTATAGATCCACTGCGGTTTTTGAAACATGCGTGACGGTCTCAACGGTTAATGGGCCAATCTCAGTCGCTGGTTTACCGCGATTATCACCTAAGAACATGACTTCCCAGCGTTGGACTTGGTTTTCCATTCGCACGGACGTCGGGAACTTCGGAAGTTTTAAATCTTTGTTCCAGCGCTTGCTATAAACATCCCATCGAGGCGTTTTAATTTCAATCGGGGATTCGCTAGTTGGGATGATTTCTACATTTGAAAGGATCGCGTGAGTTCCGCGTGCTTCGATCAATGTGAAATTTCTTTTCGAGCGAAGTTTCAATCTGCCAACTGAGGGACGCAGTGAACTAATCAAAGGCAAGAACTCGATGTTCTTTGCTTGATCTGCGGGAACCAATGCTGAAGTAAAAATCTCAGCTTTAGCGCTATTCACTCTGCCCTCCGCATCGGCACTGCGAAGGACAGCAAGTACCGAACCAGGAGTTTGCAAATCTTGCGGATATCGAAGAGTCATCGATGTCCCAGAAGGGATTCGCTTTAGATCGCTTGGGAAGAACTGTTTTCCCATCGGTACAAGTGAAACAGCGAGCATGACTTTATCAGAGGAGTACTTGGGCGCTTTCACTTCGGTAGTCGGTACAAATATCGTCGTATTTACTGCGATATCTTGATCGGTCGTATTTCGGGTTGTCGAAACGTCGCGATACCCCATCGATTTGAATTCGAATTGGTTAACGAGTTCAAAAACATTTTTCTTTCCCTTTTCAACCATCGGCTTCACTGGAAAACGCACGTGCATCGCGATCAAGCGATAATCGAATGGTGGGAACAAGAACATTCTGTATTTCGGTTTATCCATCGTGAACGTAAAAAATAAATAGCTCTCTTTTTGTTTTGGAATCGACATGTTCGACGGAACTTCGACAGTTTTTCCAGCTGGTAAGTTATCGATCACGTCACGTTCAGGACTTAAAAACGAGCTCATGTTGAACTGCGCGAGTTGTCCTGGAGTTGAGGTCGTCATGATCAGGCCGACATCAAGAAATCCATCTTTTTTCAAATTATCAAAGCCAGTTGTAATCCCAGAAACTTCGACGGGTTTGTTGGGCGGTGGGCGACGAAGCATCAATGCCGTCGCTCCTGGTGAGACTTCATTATAAGTTGCTCGCACGAAACCCGCGGCATCGATTGTTACGGGCTGCTCATCGGTCCATGAACCTGGCGCAATAATTTCTCCGTTGGCATTTGATCGTAAAAGATTTCCTTCGAAGGGTTTATTTTCTTCGGGCCCTATCATCACGGTCGCATTCGCGATCGGATTGCCGGCGGTGTCTGTGATTGTAAGCGGTGCTGCAAACTCTTCGATCGGAGGAAGTTCGCGTTCGCGAGTGTCGGTTTGCGGAGTATTCGGCGAATTTGAGCGATGACAACCGATGAGCAAAAAAGCGGCAACGGTAGCAAGCATTTGTGCTGAAATTGAACGGCTTAATTGCATGCGGCCCCCCTGAGAGGTCATTGCAAGCTTTTGCGAAGCCTCAGTCAAATGATAGTGGCTAGGGTAGCGAAATGAGGGTCAAAAACGCCTAAAAAGCCCGATCTGGGAGTTTCCAGGGTTGACTGACACAGCACAAAATCATAGTTTGCCCACTCGAAAGTTTTCCGATGTGGCGAGGTAGCTCAGCTGGTTAGAGCAACGGAATCATAATCCGTAGGTCGGCGGTTCAAGTCCGCCTCTCGCTACCAATTTTTCTTTAAAAATTCCGATAGCTTAAAAAAATTGAACGGCGGAGCTATGTCCAAAATCTCCGCCGTTGCCACACTTTTGCCACAGATTTGATTCAACTTTCGCTTGATCACTCTTCGCGTTTACGCGGAATCGCGATCACTTCGGCAGGCGTATCTGATGTCGGTGTTAGAACATAAGTCGAAGCAGCTTTGCGAACGTTCTGCCCGATGGCGTGAACATACCTGAGCGTTGTTTCGATGCTCTTGTGACCGAGGATCATCTGCACCGTGCGGATGTCGATCTGCGCATCGAGCATCAGCGTCGCAGCTGTATGGCGTAGGCCGTGGAATTTGACCTGTCGTCCACCCCACTCCTTGAGGTCCGCCGCAAAAACTCGTTTTGCGAAGTTATTGTGATCGACCCCGCTGGATTCCGGCGGTGCAAGCAAGAGTTGGTCTGGTTTAATCGCTTGATCGTCGATCCACTTCGCCAATTCGCTTGCGACTTCCCTAGAGAGCGGAACGCTTCGCGCCTCTTTGCCTTTCAGGCCCCGAAATTCCTTCGTCAGGATATCGAGCTGTTGCGTGACGTAGATCACGTCAAACGATTGCCTTAAAGCATTGGGTCTCAGCGCCCAGAGTTCGCCACCACGAAGAGCTGTGTTCAGTGCCACGAGATAAACAAGGTACTTCCATCTATCAACGCTCGACCTCGGGTATTTCCTCTCCGTGAATTGCAGAAACGATTGCGCCTCGCCCTTCTCCCAAAATTCAAGATTCGGCTTGTCGGGCTTTGCCGACTTGAATTTCGCGATCGGGTTATAGGGAACACGTTCCATTGAGACCGCGTAGTTAAGGACACCTTTGATCCACGCGATCTTGCGCTGGACGGTCGCTTTCGAATTACCTGTTTCGCGAAATGATCGTTCCAAGTTGCGCAACACTGTCGGCGTCATTTCGGCAATCGTCAGGTTAGCTAACCTTGCTTCGGTTTCTCTCCAGTACATCTCGGTGTTGTTGCGCCAACCCGGCGAAAGATCGCACCCACGAGTCGCCAGCCAATTCTCATATTCATCCGTGAAGGTCCGAATTTTCATCGGATCGCCGCCGTTTCGCCTCAGCTCGTCTCGCTGCTGACGTTCCTCTAAGAGATGCCGGTCGATGAAGTCTTGAGCATCCGCTTTCGATTTGAATCGTCTGCGCCACTCAGTCCTGGCTTCGCCCGTGCCCGCCCAAGCGCGAAGCTCGTATCGGGCTCCTGCTGAGGTTTCAGTTTTCTTAATCTTATAGTTCATCGGTTCCTCTCGTTTCCATTCCGAGAGAGAACCCACATTTTCAAAACCTCACGCTGAACCAGCAGCTTGCGTCCGAGTTTCAGAAACATACCGTCGATGACGCCATATTTCCGAGGTCGGTAGTGCCACTGGTAAACGGTTGCTCGCGTGGTGTGAAGTGCGCGGGCCGCCATTTCGGGCGTGAGGAGTTCCGGTAAGTTTTCAAAGAGCCGGGTGCGATGATCGCTTAGGTGTAACGCTGGCGTCAACGCGTTCGCGCCTCGGTTACTCACATTGAATTGGATTTGAGTCGTATTTTTTAGTTGAGAGAGTCGATTAGTAGTTTTGCCTTGATCGTATTGATTGCTACCAATCGTTTTAATAACCGTTCCCCTTCGTTCTAGTTCTTTAAGTTCCCTTGATCCTCATTATTTTTTTACTCGCTCGCTCGGACCCCCATTTTTTATTCCTCTGTAAGCGCTGGCCACCTGCCCCATACAACAGTCATGTTGGGGGCGGGTGGCCAGCGGTGGAAGAGTAACTGCCGTCAGGCACATGCGGGTCCGAGCGAGCGTCGTCGTTATCAG
>JANOUF010000026.1:0-3112 GCA_031416685.1 Bdellovibrionales bacterium | reverse complement strand
ATTCGAGCCTACATCCTACCCGCACATGCCTGGTGGAATGGTCATGGTCGGCGGTAACGGCGAAAAATGCGAATCGCCTAAAGGAATTTTCTACCGTTTAACGAACAGCTACCGCGCTGCTGAGTAAGTAATCGGGCGATATTATTTTGTGGATTGCTGATCTGAGGCTAACAACTCAGCGGCGCCGCTGAATTGTGAAGATAGGTCACGACTCCGATGAATCAAACTTCCGAGTCGATATCGTCGCTAATCTCGCCGTTCGATAACTCATCCCAATCGGAATCGGCCATGAACGTGTCTTCATTTTCCTCGACCTCTTCGGTCGCAGCGGCACGGTTATCTGTTTGAAGAGTCTCGGTGAGATTTTCAACGTCGCCAGCGATCGTTTCTTCGCCTGCAGCAGCAACCGCAGAGGCAGCCGCAACGTCAGAAGCGTCCATCACTGGAGCATTCAATTTTGCTTCGTAGCGCGTAAGCCACTTCGAATCTTTTGAATCAACATTTTCTCCAACAGCCAATGCTTCACGAATATTCGCTGCACGTTCTGCATCGCGCTTTTCACGCTGACGAACTTTTTCTTGCTCAAAAAACTGCGAAGTCGTGTCGATCGCCGTTAGAGAATCCGTGATTCTCTGAAGCTCTTCTTCGCCTTCAGAATAATTACCTCTAACCTGCTCGGACATTGAACTTGTTAGATCTGCAAGTTTTGGTTTTTCAACTTCATCTATTTCCGCACCAATTCCATCTGGAAGAAGTTCGTCGATTTCAGATAGAGTCGGAAGCTCTTTAATATTACGTAGGCCGAAGATCTCAAGGAACTTGCGAGTCGTTCCGTACATCATCGGCTTACCAGGCAATTCGCTTTTACCTTGGAAGTTTACGATTGCGCGCTCCATGAGTGCGCGAATTAAGTGACCACTTTCAACGCCGCGAATTTCATCCACTTCATGTTTTGTCATCGGCTGCTTGTAAGCAATGATCGAGAGCGTTTCAAGCGCAGGACCTGACAAACGGAATGGACGCGATCTGTTCAAGCGGCGCAAGTATTCTGCGTTATCGATTTTTGTACGGAGTTGATAGCCACCCGTCACTTCTTCGAGCGTAACACCACGACGGCTACCAGCATATTCCGCGGCGAGGCCATCAAGAATGCGCGTGATATCTTTTGCGCGAATGTTGCTACCTTTAAAAATCTGTTTCATCGTCGCCGTCGTCACGGGACGATCGCTTGTGAAAAGCAAAGACTCAATAATTGCGACCGCACGGTCTTCTTCGATGAATTCTGCGTGGCCAAGTTCAGCGTCTGCGATCGCAGCTTCTGCTTCACTCAAACCCTCTTCAACAATTTCGGTTTCAGTTTCTTCAGACGCAAAAATCTCATGCTCGAGCGGCTCACCGAGCTCGCCCATGGCCATTTCTTCATCGCCCATTGTCCATTCGATTTGCGGTGCAGCTTCTGCTACTGCAGCAGTCGTAGTCTCTTCGACTTTTGCTTTGGACTTCTTTTTACGGGGCTTTTCAAGTTCGGTCATACTTGTACCTCGGGGTCGGAGTCGGAATCAGTTTCAGTTGCAGATGTCGGTTTCTCAGCTGCCCAGTTTTCCTGTTGTTCGGTTTCCAGCGGCAGTTCAGTTTCAGCGGGAGTTGCATCGTTACTCACGAGATCTGTATTCGGCGCAGGCCATGGCTCTTCGTTCGCGGCGTCTAATTCGCCAAGCTCCATCTCCGCTGCCAAAATATCTTCGTCAGTTGCGAGATCATCAGCTTCAGGAGTTTCAGTACCACCAACGCCAGTGCCAGCTGCAGCCATAGAAATATCCATAGAAATATCCATAGAAAGATCCATAGACCGCTCACCCAATCCCATTTGTGGAGACTCTTCTTTTTCGAAGAACGGGTCATCTTCAGCGAGAATCAAACGCTCTTCTTCAGCGGCATTAAGCATGTGGTTGACCACGTGCTCGCTACCTTCAGATTCGAACTCTTGAACACGCTCAAGAACGTTGCCGGTAATTTCTCTGTTCGTTTCGATATGAATGTCTCCGTAAGTTTCACTCTGGAAGAGATTCACCAAGCCCATGCGCCCGAGCTCAAGTAGCGATAAGAAAGTAATCAATATTTGTGCGCGCTGCTTTTTAGGCTCAACGGTAATCAAATCTTGCAAAGTAATACGTGAGCCAACGATAAGTCGCGATTGCATCTCCATAATTCGAGTCGAAATCGACTGGACCTTTTCGCGAACCGAGTGAACGGCTTTTGTTAAACGACGCAAAGCTTTGCGATAAGACGAAATCAAAGAGAACAAACCATCGTCTTCAGTGATGATCTCGCCCTGTTCAATTTCCTCCGGAGTATCGAAATCAATTTTTGATCCCCACACGTCACGATTCAATAACGGACGATCGTAGAGTTTCTTCGCCGCTTCTTGGTAGCGTTGATACTCGAGAAGTTTTTGTACGAGTTCTTTACGTGGATCTTCAGCTTCAAGAATCTCACCCTGCTCATCGTACTGAGGCAAAAGCATGCGCGACTTAATATGGATAAGTGTCGCAGCCATCGCGATGAAGTCGCCTGCGATCTCAAGATCGAGTTCTTTCATCAAGCGGATGTAGTCTAGGTATTGTTTGGTAATTTCATTAACGTTGATGTCGAGGATATCCATCTCATCTTTGCGGATGAGATATAGGAGCAGGCCCATGGGCCCTTCAAACTTTGGAAGCTGTACTAAATATCCCAAATTTCCGTCCTCTTGATGCGCGGGCGTATCAAACGCCCTCTTTTCCGAATTCTCGAAAGCCCGTATCGCTCGTGCTTTCAGTGATGCTAATACCCAGTTGTGTCGCGAACGTGCTCAAGTGTTAATTGAGCTTCTTTACGTGCTTTTTGACAGCCATTGGCGATGATTGAATCAAGACCAGCGGTGTCTTGCAACAATTGTTTCTTTTTTTCACGAGGTTTTGCCATTAACTCGTTGATATTCGACGCCAATTTCTTTTTACAATCGCCGCAGCCAATGCCGGCAGTACGACAACCCTGAACAACCCACTCCAGATCCGGTGCTGACGAAAACAGCTTATGGTACCCGTACACTGGGCAAATCTCGGGTGTGCCG
>JANOUF010000025.1:0-5107 GCA_031416685.1 Bdellovibrionales bacterium | reverse complement strand
CGTGAATCACATTTTCCACCGAGAACTACTCGGCGAGTTTGAAACGAACAAGTAAATCCCATTTGCTCTGAACTACTCGCATAACCCCACGACGGAGCTGTGTAGTACTGTGGAATCGCATTTGGGCACTGATTCGGATTTCTCATCACCGCAGATAGTCCGCCCCGCAAACAAACGTTGCTTGTTGAAATTTTCGAAGCGCCAGCCGTGCTGATGTACCAATTGCGTGAATCGCCGCTTGGACGGTAGGGAATAAATTCGAAGGAAAGATTTCTCGCGCCGCGCTTCTTAGCCTCGATTTTTTCTTCAGAGGTAAAGTGGTGCGCGATAACTGCCGGGATTTCCGAAGGCAAATTGCCTTTTTGGAATAGCGTTGCACTCAAGAGTAAATCGTAATCGGGCTTCGCGCCTTCTGACCGAACGTAGCGAGCACCAACGGAGTAGCGATGTTGGTAATTTTCTGGATCACACGCCACCATTCCGCGTGGGTGATAGTAATGCGTGAGCGAAGTGACTGACACTCGGTTAGCGTTGCTTTCAATGCCCCACTGCGATGTATCACCGTACAGGATTCGCGCTGAAGCATCGAGCGCATACCGAAATTGGCGCGCACGATTGCGATAGTTTTCAAAGTCAGCGTCACCTGTAGGCGCGCCCTCGAGTCCATCTTTTAGGAAACATGTAGCGATGAACCGATGAGCATGAGTTGGGATCCATATATTGAACTGACTAGGTTTTGTTGCCACACCGAAGTAATCGGACTTTGCACGGCAACCAAATTGTTTACAGTTTGCGTGGTTTGCGCGATTACGGATTGTAAGTGCAATTATTCGCTGTTCACAGCTTGAGATCGGGCAATCGTGAATCGAAGTGCATTTTGATGGTGTTACGGTTTCGTCTTCTTCGCGCTCAAGCATGCTGAGAGGGTGTCCTTCAAACGTCATCGTGCGAGCGACGACGTCGAGTTCTTTTGCAATGATTAACGCACGAGCAAGATCTGGTCGGCTTGAACGTTTTTGTGCGTTGAACTGATCCCACTCTTGAAAAAGCTGGTTGATTTCAATTTCCATCGAAGAGTTTTGCGGATCGCGCGGACGGAGGCTCTCGCATTTTGAATTATGAAACTCGCGAATTAACTGCTCGGCATTTCTAAGAAGTTCGCTCGACTCGAGACCTTCGATCGTATCGTCGTAGCTTGAATGTCTGGAGACACGAGGCGTGCGGAATACGCGCGAAGGAACGATTGGTGATTTGAGCGATACGTCGCCAACGTGAATCGCGACTAGCTTACCGTTGTAATGAAAGCCTAGATAGATGCCGTTGTAGCGTCCGGCGCCGTTTAACTGAAATGGTTTTTGATTGCGGCCTTTTTCGTATTCAAAGCCTGTTGAACTTAACAGAAACGGGCTTTTGATATTGTAAAATGCTGGAAGCTGAATGCCCGCAGCCGAAGACTTAATTGGATCAATGACTCGCGCTTTTGACGGCGCAACTTTAAGCCAAACTTCTGGGTGAGGTGACGCAAGTGCAACGTTAGAAAGTGCTGTGATGAACGCGAAAATCGCTGCGAAAGCTAAACGCATTAGTCCCCCGGAAAGACCTAGGGTTTAATGGGCCGATCAGGTGGGGTCAACGCCCGCAATTGGCAAATGGCCTATATCTGCATATATGGGGAATTCTTTACTTTTTACACTGGCTTTAAGCGGGTTTGCCGCCAAAAGAGTACTCACGCTCGACTTTACAGATCTGAATTTGAAACGACCCGTAGTATTTATCGCGGCCGGCCTTTTGCGCGACTGCGTGTTCTGCGTTCTTTCTCCACGCAGAAATATCTTCCATCGTGTCCCAATACGAAACCGTAATGCCTTTGCCAGTTTGATCGCGAACGTTTTCCATTCCGCGAAAACCTTTTTGCTGGCTCGAAAGTTCGGTCATCTTAACGGCCATCGCACTGTAGCCAACGTCGTCTTCAGATGAAAATTGTGAAATGAAGATGACAGCGTAGTGAGTGTTCTGTTGTTGCATTTGGTTTCCAACATTCTAGAGATTGGCGCTCACTTGAGCCTTTTCTTTAGGAACGGTCAACGAAATTTACTCGCAGTAATTTGAAACTTCCTCGAGTTGGAAGCCTGTCACTACGATCGAGTCATTCTGAGGTGCAATGTAGGTCGCACTAAACGGCATGACGCCTATGTCAGTTTCGAATGAACCTGTTGGAGTAAAAAACACTGTAACAATAGTACCGCCCGCAAACGGTCGCACAGCGGTTGAAAGGCTCGATGTGCCTGATGGATCGAGCGTCTCAACAACGCCAGTCGTGAGATTCAATCTCAAGTAGACATTCATGTGTGGCAAGCAGGGGTAGGTAACACCACACTGCCAAATATTAATTCCGACTTCGTCTGTCGTGCCCGCACGCGCGTAGAATGTGTACGAGTAAAGTCTGTCTGCTGTCAGAGGAAGAACTTGCGAGGCCCGGCGCCAACTTTCAGAATCCACAGTCGCGCGATTAATTTCCCATGCTGGCAAACTTGCCATTGAACCGACAAGCGAGGAAGTCAAACCTGGCTGAATCCACCAGTTCGGGCTTGCATCGACGAGATATTGAGAATCACCGAATATGTTCGAGCGTACTGGGCTTGCTCTCATGCTCATGCCTGCTGGGCATTGTGATGCGACGACTGCGAAATCGCCGCCAGCTACTGAAGTATAACTGTCTCCATTGAACGCCAAAATTTGCGTAGCGCCTCCACTCACAATTTGAACTTGGCCTGGATCGAGATTTTGAGGCGGAGAAAGGTCAACGCAATTTTCTCGAACAAGCTGAGCGTTACCGCTCGCGAATAGAAAGATTTCTTTTGCGGGAAGAGGTTGTCCATTCGCACCGATGTCGGAACATACTTGCGGCGTATAGTGTTCCCAAATTCCAGGCTTACCTTCGTAACCGTCACCATTCCCGCCGCCGCCCATGCTGAGTTTTGTTCGAGCATCGCCGAACTCGACTCGAGAGCAGTTCTGATACGACAAGACCATCGCGACCATGGCGATTGTAATGTTCAATAGAGATAAACGTTTACGTAGCTTGATTCCCAAAACTCTATTTCCCCTTACCTCTATTATCGGACCTTGAATCGTCCGAGTATAATGAGGAATTTGAGTAGAATCGCCCAGGTGTCTCATGTTGATACATGAATTCGAACAACTCCTAAGATCTGGTCGGCGAAAAGACGTCGAACGACAACTATTGTCCTTAAATCTTAGCAAAATACCTCGCGATGAGATGCTCTCCATCGCTAACATCGCCAGCCGTATTAATAAATTTGATATAGCGCTTAGAATACTAAACCCAATCGTACGTCAGACTGCGAGTGGTTCAGGCGAGGCTCGCGATGAAGAGAAAATCGAGTACGCAAACTGTTTACGAAAATTAGGTGCGGTCTCTGAGGCGGCGGCGATACTAGAACGTATCGATTCTGTAAAACACCCATCCGTTAATTTCTACCGTGCACTTTGTTGTTTCGCGTCTTGGGAATATGAGTCCGCACTTCCGTTTCTTCGCTCTTATTTAGCAACATGTGAACATGGTAGTTACGCGATGAAAGTGGGACAGATCAATTATGCAAGTGCGCTTATTACTTCTGGCGAATTCAAGGAGGCTCAAGATCTGTTGAGTTCCATCTACGAATCTACAAAGGAGTCTGAGTCTCGAGTACTTTGCGCGAACAGTCTCGAACTTCGATCGCAAATCGAGATTCTACATAATTATAACCCAAAGGCTGCTCTCGCCTTACTTACGGAAGCGCGCTATTGGCTTGGCGATGACACTGGTCATATTGCAAATTTGTTCGTGCGAAAGTGGGAAGCTGTTGCGATTTCCCAAATTGAACAAGCAGTTTCGAAAAAGGTTTATGAAGTTCGCGAAACGGCTCTCAAGCTTAATCACTGGGAGACGGCTCGAGACTGCGAGTATTTCATAGCTGAATTAACAAAAGATAGTCGACTACTGACCAAGTTGTATTACAGCACTCCGTATGAGGCGTTTAGAAGAAAGATTCGCGAAAGAAATCCAGAGCTCATTTTCCCCGACACCTATGTTCTTGGAACAACGGACGGACCTTTCTTCGATCTGCGTACCGGTGAAGGAGATGCTGAGTGTGGCGAGATGAAATCAGGACAGATGCCGCACAAACTTCTTATTTTGCTTGCTCGCGATCTCTATAAGCCAACGCCGCTACTTGCGGTTTTCTCTGGTTTGTTTCCAAACGAATATGCAAACCCATTCACGTCGCCGAATCGCGTTCATCAAATCGTACGCAGTTTGCGCATTGAGCTTGAGCGAATCAATCTTCCGATCGAAGTTGTGCAGAATGCCGGCGGTTACACTCTTGAATTTCGTGGGCCAGCTAAGCTCTGTCTTCCTCGCAAACAATTACGGCTCGATACTCAGGAACTCAACTGGCTACAGCTTCAACTTAAGATGAAATCAACGGAGTTCACTAACAAAGATGCGGTTGCGGCCATCGGATCATCGCGTGCGAGTATTCAAAGATTATTGGGTTGGGCCGTTCAAACTGGTCGCGCAGAGCCTTTAGCTGGCGGAAGAAGTGCGAGATACAAACTTGTTTCTTAGCTTGAAATGCGTGTCCTATCTATTTACGCTCGTCTTGAACAAAATCTTCTGCTTTTTCATCTGGATCGATATCCAATGCACCCTTCACAGCTTTATCCGTGAATTCCGCAGTCTGTTTTTCGCTCCATCCTAAATCTTTAACTGTTTTCCATTTAAGTGGAGAGCCGTCATCAATCGGCAGGAGTGAAATTTCAGTTTGATACTCAATCCGCCCAGCGATTCTTTTTAAGCCAAAATCAGAAAGAATGTTTCGGAATATTTGGGGTTCATAATCGGTGCGGACCCTGCAGCTCAGAGTTTCTGCTCCGAATTCTTCGGCCGCGTGCTTCGCTTGCATCGTTGTGAACAAACTTTTTTCTATTCATTTGCCAGCTTCTTGAGGATGTCTTCGCACCAAGGCTTGTCGTCGTCACTTAATTTTTCGAAATGAGATTTCGCAACTGCGAGCGCATTTTGAAAACCAGCGCGATTATCTCT
>JANOUF010000024.1:0-7913 GCA_031416685.1 Bdellovibrionales bacterium | reverse complement strand
ACATTCAGTTGCCATTGTTGGTGGCGATCTCGCACGTTCCGAGAATCAAATTTTCATCGACGTTGCTATTGTAGGCGAGAGCAAAAATCCGAAACTGCGCTCTGGTGCAAAAGAGGGCGATTTACTTTTTGTTACTGGTACACCAGGCTTGTCTGCAGCGGGACTCTTTACTTTAAGAAAAAATCTTACCGGCTTTGAGCGCGCTCGCCTCGCTCACCTTCGGCCTCGACCTCGCTTGGACGTTATTCACTCACTAGAAAATTCGGAAGCCATAACATCAATGATCGATATCAGCGACGGCTTAAGTTCTGAAGTTCACCATCTCGCAACTCAATCGCAATGCGGCCTGATGCTCATCGAGAAAATGCTTCCCTACCACGAAGACGTAAAACGTCTCGCAATGGAACACGCATTGAGTCCACTTGAACTCGCTTTAAGTGGCGGCGAAGATTATGAACTCCTGTTTACCGTCTCTCGTAGCGGCCTGGAGGCGAACAATCGGTTGCGAGCGGCGCTAATGAAATTTGCTACCGAAATCGGTTATGTCACATCCCAAGCCGACGGCGTGAGGTTGACGCATAATAAGGGCAATATCGAGACAATCCCGCCGTCAGGTTGGAACCATTTTTCCTCTGCAAGCCGTTAAGACCTACGTCCGTTTTTCCGAATAAAAGACATGACTCATGCTCGCCGCTATTTGGAACGTCCTCCTCGATACGTCCTGAACCCATTGGACCAGTCGATGATGCGTTTTAAAGAGGACGAGCCTGGCGGCATCGCTATACCTGCACGCGTGCTTAACATCTCAGAAACGGGACTCTCGTTTGAGATGAGTGGACCTGATCTTCCGTACGTGAACGAGATTTTGAAAATCGAGTTCACAGTTCCGGGCCAAAGGCAGATTGCATGTTTTGCGAATGTTGTCAGAATAGAACCTCGCAAGAATTGGCATCCGCTCCACGGCGAACGGTTCACGATGAAAATCGGTCTGCGCTTTCATGAGCTGCCTGACCTTTATAAAAAGGCTTTGCAAAAAAGTTTAGCCGAGCGCGTAGCTCGCGAAGAAGAATTCGACGACGCAGGAGAAGTCAGTATGGTAACTCGAGCAATTCATTTTTCATTAGCAACAGCGGGCCTACTCATGCTCTTCGTGACCATGCAAGTAGCGCCAGTGCAACTCATCGAAACTTTGTTCAAATAATGTCGTAGGAAAAATTTAGTGCAGATATTCGCGGCGGGGTTGTGCAATCTCGCCGGTCTTTTTTTCTTCGTTGGTTGCCGGTCGCACATCAATAAGTCGAATTTCAAAATTGAGAGGCACGCCCGCAAGCGGATGATTGCCATCAACAGTTACAACCCGATCGTCAAACTCTGTGACACGTACAATTTGTGGCTTACCCGTGGGCCCACTTGTATTGAACTTCATGCCAACTTTAATGTCGATCGAGGCAGGGAATGAAGATCGCGGCATGTCCACAACCAAGTCGGGTTGGTATTCACCGTACGCATGATCGGGCTTTACGTGCACCTTTGCCGTAAATCCCGGCGTCTTACCTTCAAGTGCATCTTCAAGTGCTGGCAAGAGTTGACCATGACCATGAATATAAACCGCCGGCTCATCCGGCGTTCTTGCTTCTAGCTGATTACCCTGGTCGTCCGTGAGTAAGTACGTGATCGTGACGACCGAGTTCACTTGAACCTTTTGGCTCATGGTGGTGTCTCCCCTGCCTTAATAATAACAGTGGGAGAGGTCTTTTGAGCAAGTTTTAAACGATCTAAAAACTCGTCGCGTGAAATATATTTTCCGCCGAGCTTTTCTACCAGTGGAGTCACCATTTGTGTATCCAGCCACTGCAAGCCTTTGTTCTTGAGGTGCAAAATCATTTTATAGAGGCAAAGCTTCGAGGAATTGCTCTCGGTATAGAACATGCTTTCCCCACTAAACACCCCTGCCACATACACGCCATAAAGTCCCCCGACCAGCTCGCCATCTCGCCACGCTTCAATGCTATGAGCATGGCCCGCTTTGTGAAACGCGATGTAAGCGTTAACCATTTCAGGAAGGATCCAAGTTCCTGTCTCATGTGATCGAGGAATTTGAGAACACGCCCGAATAACCTTGGCGAAAGATTTATTGAAAGTGAACTGGAGATCGCATTTCTTCACATCTCGTAAAAATGTCCGCGACAGATGGATTTCAGAAAAATCTAGAATGCCTCGCTGCGGAGGTGAAAACCACAAAAGCGGATAGCCTTCCTGTGGCCAAGGAAATATTCCCTTCGAGTACGCTTGTAAAAGTGTCGGCACATCAAGCGCCCCGCCGATACAAAGTAATCCGTCTTCAGTTGCTTCTCGCGGATCAGGAAACATCTTCACGACGGTATCCCTATTTTGCTTTTGCAGATGTCGCAGATTCCGCACGGCTCATTCAGTGGTGAGCCAAAGTAATCATGAACCCGCTGCATTCGACACCCGTCGTGACGAACGAACAAAACCATTTCATGCAATTTTTGATTTTGGCCTTTTAATCGCGCCTCATAAAGTTTTTGGTCGACATATTCACCTTCAGGCTCGCTCACTGGCTGCCACTCTCGTGGATTACGGGCACCTTCAAGTGATCCATACCGCTCCAAAAGATTGAGTGCTGTTTCCACTCGGAAGTCGCGCTTGTTATAGAAATTCATTTGCAAGCGCAAGTAGTCAAAACCTTCGGCACGAGCACGATCAAGATTCCGTTCAATGAGCTGATACACTCCACGAATGAACGACGGTTCTGGATTTGCCCATTTGATGAAATCAAGTTGAATCGCGATATCGTCGGGATCAAAAAGCAAAACGCAGCCGCTCGGTTTTCCATCGCGGCCAGCGCGACCGATTTCTTGATAGTAAGCCTCTATTGAACTTGGCAACTCCCCATGCATGACAAGGCGAACATTTGGTTTGTCGATACCTAAACCGAACGCAGGTGTTGCGAGCATAAGCGCATCTTCGCTTGCTAAAAATATTTCTTGTGAGGTTTTTCGATCGCGATCAGAAAGCTGACCGTGATAGGTGAGATGCGAAATACCTAAACGATCAAGTTGCTCTGACAACTCACGAAGCGTTTGCACGAGAGAAACGTAAACAATGGCAGGCCCCGGATGAAAATGCCTCATGCCTGCGATGGCGCGAATTTTTTCATCTGTCCCATGAACCTCATGGACTTCAATTCCAAGATTCGGTCGCTCAAGTCCATGATTGAATGTGCGACACGACTCTGAGGTGAGACCAAGTTGCTGAATGATATCTTTTTGAACGTCAGGAGTTGCCGTTGCCGTCAGCGCTAGCGTCGCCGGGCTCCCAAGGGATTCTCTAATTTCACCAACTCGAGAGTAATCCGGCCGAAAATCATGGCCCCAACTTGAGATACAATGCGCTTCATCCACAGCAAAAAGTGAAATCTTGTTTTTGTTCAGCGCCTCAAGAAACTCCGGCTTTCGAAACCGTTCGGGCGTCACGTACAACAGTTCGTAGTCACCTTTGGCAAGTTTTCGATATCGAGCCTCGCGCTCTTCACGCGACAATGACGAATTGATGAAAACAGCCTTAAGCCCTTTTGCTACTGCCGCATCGACTTGGTCTTTCATCAGGGCGATTAACGGTGACAAGACAAGGGTCAGGCCTGAACTCAACTTTGCGGGAATTTGGTAACAAAGACTCTTTCCCATTCCGGTCGGCATCAAGAGAAGAGCGTTTTCATGACGTAAGACGGTCGCAATGACGTCTTCTTGAGGCCCACGAAACTCGTCGTGACCAAAAACCTCTCGCAAAACTGATCTCGCTGTCGCTTGTTGACTCAAAACTTACTGCCTCAAGGGTCCAAACGGACTGCGTTATGCTTTAACAGCCGGCGGCTTACCTATATCCTATCATGCATGACTCTGTTTTCGCCGCGAATCCTTTTCTCACTACTTACGCTTTTCATTACGATTCGTGCGCAAGCACAACTTGAAATTTTGCAAAACGCTCCTATTGGTCGACAAGAGTTTTGTGAACTTCACAAAACTCCTTCATCTGTTATCAAGATGGCATTGAACCAAGAAAATCTTCTCTCTTTTAAAAACAGCGGCGGTCTCTTAAACAAAGGTGTCTGCTGGTGGCACTCACTTTTTCAGCGTGCGTCGATTTACATTTCCGTTTTTCGACCAGAGCTAGCTAAGCCAACAGCGGCCCAAGCAAAAAAAATTATTCACTCAATCGCTTCGGGAAAACGGGTTGTTGAAATTCCTGGCTATCACAACATCGGTGATTTCTCTCGCGATTGGGAAAATTTAATTCAAAGGAAACTCGAGGAGTGGCAGCTCATTGACGGTTTTTTAAAATTTGCTTGGATCAGAGGCTTGTCTGGAAGCCCTTCCGCAAACCCAGTTAAACTGGAAGCAAAAGTAGGCTCGCTGATCGAGCTTTCCAACGATAAACAAGATCTTCATTGGCTGATGTTACAAATGGACGGCATCACTTCTCACTCGGCCCTTTTGGTCGATGGCGCCAACTTGAAGCCGCACTATCAACTTCGCACTCTCGACAGTAATTATGTTGGTCGAATCAAAGAATTTGAATACATCTCGGGCAACCCGTCGGTCTTTGACCCGCGCTACGTTCGCTTTGTCCCGTATCTTGGCCGCAATTCCGACTTGAAGAGGTTCAAAAAAGCCATTGCCCGGTATTGTTCGAACCAACAGGTGCTTGAGTCTGAGGTCGTTGAAGACCTTCACAACGGCTTCTATTAGCGCCTAAGTTCCCGGAAAAAGGCAGAGATTCGCCTGCCGCCAAGAACCACAGCACCTCTCCGCTATCGCTCCACAAAAAGGCATTCCCAAAGCATAAGAAAAAATCTGCGGATTCATCGAAGTTTTTTTGCTTTGACGTAGCAGGCGTGCTATTCGTTCCCTTCACTTTTACAGAGCAGTATCAGGTATTTATGGAGAACGCTCGAATGCGTTCGGGCATTTAATAAAAGGGCACTCGAATGTGCCCGAGCATTTTAGAAGAGGTTTCCTTTATGGCAGTAGGCGGCAAGGAGTGGGTCCTGGAGAACGTCCGTAACATCGGCATCTCCGCACACATCGATTCAGGTAAGACGACTTTGACAGAACGTATCTTGTTCTACACAGGCCGTATTCACGAAATTCATGAAGTTCGCGGTAAAGATGGCGTCGGCGCGAAAATGGATTCGATGGATCTCGAACGCGAAAAAGGGATCACGATCCAATCGGCTGCGACTTACGTGAACTGGAAAGATATCAACATCAACATTATCGATACTCCGGGACACGTGGATTTCACGATCGAAGTGGAACGCGCACTACGCGTTCTCGACGGCGCAATCCTCGTTCTTTGCGGTGTTGCAGGCGTACAGTCTCAGTCGATCACGGTCGACCGTCAGATGAAACGTTACAGCGTTCCTCGCTTAGCATTCGTAAATAAACTCGATCGTTCAGGCGCAAATCCTTTCCGCGTTATGGAAATGGTGCGCGACAAGCTTCGCTTAAACGCAGTCATGGTTCAGATCCCGATCGGCATCGAAGACACCCTTAAAGGCATAGTCGATCTCGTTGCGATGAAGGGCATTACTTTCTCTGGTGATGACGGCGAAATCATCACTGAAGGTGAAATCCCAGCTGATCTCGTCGCGAAAGCAAAAGAGATGCGCGCAGAACTTATCGGTAAAGTTGCCGATCACGACGAAGGCATTGCTGAAAAATTCTTAAACGAAGAAGATCCGAGCGAAGCGGAGCTTAAAGCGGCGATCCGTAAAGCGACGATTGCTCGTCACATCGTTCCTCTTTTCTGCGGTTCTGCTTACAAAAACAAAGGCGTTCAAAAACTTCTAGATGGCGTTCAGGATTATCTCCCGAACCCAACTGAGAAGAAAAACTTCGCTCTCGATAAATCAGAGAACCAAGTCGAAGTAATGGTGGATGCATCTGCTCCACTCGTCATGTACGCGTTCAAGCTTGATGAAGGTCGCTACGGTCAGTTGACTTACATGCGCATCTACCAAGGCACAGTTAAAAAAGGTGACTTCATTTTCAACGCCCGCGACGGCAAGAAAATCAAAGTTCCTCGCCTAGTACGCATGCACTCGGATGAAATGGCCGATATCGAATCGGCGTCAGCTGGAGATATCGTTGCACTCTTCGGTGTCGACTGTTTCTCTGGTGATACTTTCACTGACGGCGAAACTGAACTCACGATGACTTCGATGCACGTTCCTGAAGCGGTAATCTCACTTGCAGTAGCACCGAAGAATAAAGAGACTGCAGCGAACTTCTCGAAAGCTCTGCAAAAATTCCGCAAAGAAGATCCTACGTTCCGCGTTCACCGCGACGAAGAGTCAAACGAGACGATCATCTCTGGTATGGGCGAACTCCATTTGGAGATCTATATCGAGCGTATGAAGCGCGAATTTGCGTGCGAAGTTATCGCAGGTAAGCCGCAAGTTGCGTACCGTGAAACGATCGGTCTAGCGACAGACTTCGAATACACGCACAAAAAACAAACTGGTGGTTCCGGTCAGTTCGCGAAAATTTCAGGCAGGATTGAGCCGATTCAAGTCGAAGAAGGAAAAGATCCGAAGACGTACGAATTCCTCGACGAAGTTGTCGGTGGTCGGATCCCTAAAGAATTTATTCCTGGTGTTGATGACGGCTTCCAAGAGCAGATGAAAAAAGGTCCACTCATTGGTTTCCCGATCGTCGGTATGCGTGTGATTTTGACGGACGGTTCTTACCATGACGTCGATTCATCGTACCTAGCGTTTAAGATCGCAGCGATGGCAGCACTTCGTGAAGTTTACTTCCAAGCGCAACCCGTCGCTCTTGAGCCAATCATGAAGCTTGAGACCGTTGCTCCTGAAGAATACCAAGGTCCGGTCATGGGCGGCATCAACCAACGCCGCGGTATGATCCAAGGTACGTCGACAATCGAAGGATCGGTTACGATCAACGCAGACGTTCCACTCACGGAAATGTTCGGCTATTCAACTGATCTTCGCTCTGCGACCCAAGGTAAAGGTGAATTCACGATGGAATTCGCGCGTTACGCTCCGGTACCGAAAAACATCCAAGAAGAACTTCACAAGAAGTATCAAGAGAAGCGCGCAGCTGAGCATAAGTAGTCTGAAATTTAAAATTGGATTCGTGAAAGGCCAGCAGAAATGCTGGCCTTTTTCTTTTTTAATAGCGGCAGTTGGTTGAAAACCCCAGCCCCTCCCGCTTGTCGCTTGGTGAACGTAAACAAACAGATTTCA
Organism: Bdellovibrionales bacterium; assembly: GCA_031416685.1. Lineage (GTDB taxonomy): Bacteria > Bdellovibrionota > Bdellovibrionia > Bdellovibrionales > JAMPXM01 > JANOUF01. The sequence goes on along the minus strand of JANOUF010000024.1, from coordinate 622 downwards.
AACAATCCTTGGGATCGCTAGAAAGCTGACAGATGGAAATGTCTGACCGGTTTCTTGCTAATTTTGAAAAACAATTTATGTTTAGATAGTGATTCCGGTCACAGAGCGTTTTCGGATCGGCATACTGTCGTCGCGCAAAATAGATTAATAAAGGCAAACCTAATACAAAACTCATTAATGCCAATGTTTTCCACGGTTTTCTTGAACCTTTGAAAGCTAAAACAACGCAAAGGAAAACAAATGAGACAACTGCAGCTGGAAGCAAAATAAAAACAATTAAAAAACCGACTCCTTCGCCACCCGGTTTTCCTAGAGTCACAAGAAGAAGTATGGCGATAAGGACTGCCGCTATGAGGGCGATAGAAACTAAGGCTCTGCTAATTGAAGAAAATCCGGCCTTAAATGTGGAAGCTTTTTTGCCCGACGTTAAACGAACACTTAGAACGTAGGCCGGCACTCCAATGAGCGCACAAGAAACCACTAGGTAGATAATCACGGTCAGCATAGGTGGTGTTATCCTACAGGTCCCAGTCACACCTGTCTAAATCAAATGATTTGCGATCATACCGAGTTCAGTAAAGCGTAGAGTTTCTGAAGATGGACCTACCTAACAATTCAGCGG
>JANOUF010000023.1:0-2817 GCA_031416685.1 Bdellovibrionales bacterium | reverse complement strand
CAGCGGGCCTCTATTCAAGCTACTCTAGATCCATGCTTGCCAACTTTGCTCGACGCCTCAATGACCTCTCCAATCAGCCAATAAAAATATTTTGGATTTGCCTATGCCTCGCGATCGCGAGTGTACTTTTCGATGCTAGCTTCATTCATCTCTGGAGTTTGCAGCGCGAAGAAAGCGACCTTGCACGCCGCATCGACGAATCAAAAGTAAAATTGAAACAACTCGAATTCCAAATCCAAGAATCCCAACAACCGCAGTTCATTGAGCGTCAGGCGCGCGACCAGTTCGATCTCGTCAAAGAGGGCGACATGGTTTTTGTATTCTCCGATGAGACCAATTCCGAAATGGACCCGCAGTAAACCTACAGCGGCGCCGTTGCTTTTTCGCAACGGTGCTCGCAAGCGCCCGTCACAAAGTCCTAAGCGAATGAATTTCTCTTGCTCAATTTCCACGTCAACAGCTATTCCTTAAGGTTCCTGATCCATTTATTAGGACACTCGGGCCTTCGAACAGACGTATTTTTCCCGACCCTCGCGCAGCTAACGCTGCGGCTCTCAGGAAAAACACTAAACTTGTCCCGAGCGCCCTAATAAATGGATCAGGAACCTTAAGGAGCAGCAGTTGAACGCAGAGTTGGTACGTCAAATTCGATATCGCTTTGGTTGGAGTCGCGCTGAGCTGGCTCGCACCATGAACTGCGATGTTGGGCAAGTTCTGGCGTGGGAGTCGGGCCGAGCCGAGCCCTCGGCTGCTGCACGTGCGCAACTGACGCTCTTTTTTGCACAGGTAGAAGCTAACTCGCAGCGTATCCAGCGCATTCCAATCGCCGAGCTGATTATGGAAACTAGCGGATTAGATCAAATTCACGATTCTCAAGTCGACCGGATCACGAAGCCCCGCTAGGATGCGGGTCCATGAAAAAGCTTTATCTCGTCGACGTTAGTTCCATGTTTTTCCGCGCATTCTACGCGATTCGTCCGCTCAGTAACCAAGCTGGAATGCCGACAAACGCGATCTATGGTTTCGTTTCGATGACTATCAAGCTTTTGCGCGAAATCAAACCTGATTATATGGTTTTTTGTTTTGACCGCGCTGAACCTTCGTTTCGAAAAGATCTTGATCCAAGGTACAAAGCCAATCGCTCCGAAATGCCGGAAGATCTGGTACCGCAAGTTCCTTACATTCGATCTGTTTCAGAAGCGTTTGGCATTCCGTGTTTCGATAAACTTGGCTTCGAAGCGGACGACGTCATCGGCACGTTTACGAAGTGGGGCGTGAATAATAATTGCGAAGTCGTAATTGTCAGCGGCGATAAAGATTTCGCTCAACTCATTAAGCCTCATGTCTACATTTACGACACGATGAAAGACATTCGCTACGATGTCCCTGGTGTTGTTGAAAAGTGGGGAGTCGAGCCGCGAAAGATGATCGACTATCTCGCAATCGTTGGCGATTCGAGTGATAACGTTCCAGGAGTACGTGGGATCGGGCCGAAGGGCGCATGCAAACTTCTCAGTGACTTCGATTCACTCGACGATATTTACGCGAACATCGATACGATCAAACCAGATGGCATTCGAAACAAATTAGTAGAAAATAAGGACGAAGCTTATTTATCGAAAAAGCTCGTCACGATTCACTGTGATGTCCCGATGGATTTCACTTCTGAAACTTTGCGATTAAAAGCGATTCACCGCGAAGAGCTTCATAAGTTGCTCCTAGATCTTGATTTCAAGTCGTTCGCTAAAACACTTCTCGGCGATAACCTCGCTCAACCGAAAACAGGTGACGCGACTCCAGAGCCTCCGCCGAAGCCTATGAATGTTTCTGAAGCTGCGACAGCGAATTGGACGGGAAAGCCTTCGGACTTTATTCGTCCGGCAGTTCCTCCGACACAACCAACGGTTGATAGCGGAACGATTACTGAAATGCCAGATATAGAAGAGCGGCGCATGAATCTCGAACAGATTGATCGTTGGCTTAAACCTGGGGCCGAGACATGGGGATTACACACCGAGCGCGGAGTTTTAATCGGCCAAGGCAAGTGCATCGCGGAAGTTGAAGGCTCTTGGGAAAATCTCGGCGAGCTTCTTTCGAAAAAACATCTTCGTTGGAAAGGCTTCGACGTAAAGGAGTTCTGGAAGGCAATTCATCTTCAGACTCCTGTCTCAAGTGAATTTGGTGAGCCCTGTGCGTGGGACCAAATGCTTGCAGCGTACGTTGTACGAGCGGGCGTTACGCCTGACGCGAGGGCACTCTTCGCACTTTATAACGGACGACCACTGCCTGAGCTACCGAGCCCGGGGCAACTTTTTGCAGCTCATTTGACCTTAGAGAAAAATTTAAAACGAAAACTTGAGTCGCTTCAGAGTGAGAAAGTTTTGAACGAAATCGAACTGCCGCTGGTGCCTGCACTCTACGAAATGGAACGCGAAGGGATCATGATTGACATCCCGCTGCTCGAGCAGCAAGGGATCGGCTTGACGAAAGACATTCAAGCGCTCGAAAAAGAAATTCAAAAACTTGCAGGCGAACAATTTAACGTCGGCAGCCCAAAACAGCTCGGTAATGTTCTCTTCGAAAAATTGAAAATTCCTGCCGGCAAAAAAACCAAGACGGGCTACTCAACAGACGAAGAAACGCTTTCAAAGCTCGCAGCCGAGTTCCCGATTGCTGGCTTGATTATTCAGTATCGCGAACTCTCAAAGCTGAAATCCACTTACGTTGATTCATTACCTGCTCTCGCAAGAAAAGAAAGCGGCCGAATTCATACAACGTTTAATCAAGCGTCGACGATGACCGGAAGACTTTCGAGTA
>JANOUF010000022.1:0-4094 GCA_031416685.1 Bdellovibrionales bacterium | reverse complement strand
CTGGAGAACGCCTACGTGGTGACGTTGAGTTTCGTGGATTGAACTTTAAATACGGCACAAATGCGCCTTATGTTTTGAAGGACATTAATTTGAAAATAGCGGCAGGTCAGAACGTAGCCCTTGTTGGTCGAACTGGCAGCGGTAAATCGACGATGATTGCGCTCCTACAACGCCTTTACGACTACGCGGAAGGCGATATTCTCGTCGACGATCGTTCATTAAATACTTTGCGCCGTGACGAGTTTCGCAAACGTATTGGCGTTGTCCAACAAGATACGTTCATGTTCAGAGGGACAATTGCGGAGAATATTTCCTTATGTGACCCGCGCATTACTCGCGATCGCATCGTTTGGGCCGCAGAACAAGCGTGCTGTGCGGACATTTTGAAAAGGCACTCCGGCGGTCTAGAAGCAAAAGTCGAAGAGCGTGGTGCGAATTTAAGTTACGGCGAGCGACAGTTGATCGCGTTTGCGCGAATTTTGGCTTTTGATCCAGATATTTTGGTTCTTGATGAAGCGACAGCGAACATCGATTCACAAAGTGAAGCTTTAATTCAGGAAGCGACTCGGCACGCGACTCGTGGTCGCACCTCGATCATTATTGCTCACCGGATTTCCACTGTGCTCGAGTGCGATTTAATCGTGGCACTGCAAAAGGGCGAGATCGTCGAGAAGGGTCGTCACCAAGAGCTGATGGATAAAAATGGAGTTTATTATCAGCTTTGTCAGTCTCAGTTTAGAGATCATGAGGAGCAGTTAAATGAAATGGCTTGAAGACGTGAAAGCGGCGCGTGCGGCGGGATCGTTTGAAGACGCGATGGAGATTCTCAATCGCGAAATCACGAAACGTCCAACTGACGCTAGCATCTTCTATCAGATTGCATGCACGCATGATGCACTTGGAAGAGAAACGGACGCAGCACCTAACTACGAACGCGCGATTCAATTGGGACTCAACAGCGAAGATCTAAAGGACGCCTTACTTGGCTTAGGAAGCACCTATCGAAGTCTGGGTGAGTATAAAAAATCCGAAGAAGTTTTCTTGCGAGCGATTTCGCTGTTTCCCGATGAGCGTTGTTTCCGAGTTTTCTTAAGCATGACCTTGTTTAACCTCGGTCGTAGCGAAGAGGCCGTGGGAACTCTTTTGAAAGAGCTTGCTGAGACTTCGTCAGATGATTCGATAAAGCAATATGCCCGCGCCCTCCTCTTCTACTCGGATAAACTAGGTCAAACTTTCGAATGACCGAATGACCGAATGCGAATTTTCTCATTGTGCGGGTAGCGCGAGTAAAATGTTTTCAAAGAAATTTTCATCTGGGTAATTTGGTAAGCTGCTCATCGTCTCCCAAAGTTTCGGACTGAGAAACTCTTCGCCGTCAGCACGAACAGCGCCTCCGACTTCTTCGAACGCCTGGGTCATTGCGGCTTCCGAAGTCCACTGCATGACTGCAACTTCATGATCAGAGGTCGCATACACGGTATAGCTGACAAGTCCTCGATCATCGAGATTCTGTTTTACCAGATCAACGTGCGCCGCTAGCCGATTAACGAATGCGTCGCCGCTAAGACTTTTAGCAACACCCACATACAAGGTGGTGTGAAGGCTCGGATTGTTTTGATATCGGCCCGTAGCTGAATATGGCGTGCGTGCCGCTAGGTCATCAGTTGCACCGAAAGCGGTAGTCGCAAAAACTAAAATTAATCCCATCAATGTTTTCATTTTATTCTCCTTTGGTTGAAAACGTTTGGTTGAAGGAGTTCTACCTGTTATGCTGCTATGGGTAAATTACATGTTTATCATGTATTAAATAGGAAATTACTATGGATCTAAGTATTCAGACTTTAAGGATTTTTTGCAAAGTGGTGGAGAATGGCTCCTTTTCTCAAGCGGCCAGAGCGTTGAAAATCACTCAGCCGACCGTTAGCCAGCAGATCGCAAGAATTGAACAGAGTGTAAACGGTAAGCTGTTCGAACGGGTCGGTAAATCCATTCATCTGACTCCAATCGGACAGGAGTTCCACTCGTTTGCAAAAGAGCTTGTTGAAAAGTCAGATCAGTTTTCCGAGCATCTTAAAGATCAACGAAGCTTGCCGACCGGCTTAGTAAAGTACGCGATGCCGGAAAGTTGCCAATGGACTCCGCATTATCGGAAAATCATGAGCCGGATTCGGGAATTCCCGGGAATCCGATTTGAGATCGAGATTTTACCCAACTCTGCAATTACACAATTGTTGCTCGAGGGAAAACTTGATTTCGGATTCGTGTCAGGCGAAAGGCTCAATCCTGAATTGAGATTCGAAAAATTTTCTGACGAACACTACTCTCTGGTCGCCGCCGACAAAAAACTATTCGCTCCCCTTTCTGAGAAGAACCTCAGCGAACTGCGCCTCATAAGCTTTCCGGGCTGGGAACTGTTCTTTGAGACGTGGGCGAAGACAAATGGGTTGTGGGATTCGATGAGGTCGCACATGTCACTCCCCACTGTTCGCGTTGGTACACTTGCTGGGGCCATTCACGCTGTACAAGAAGGAGCCGGAGTTGCGGCAATCCCCACACATTGTATTGCCACGGAGCTAGAAGCGAAAGGTTTGTACGCTTTCCCAAAGCTGCGCGCGAAGGAACCAACCAACCCAGTCCATGTCGTTCGACGAACAGGCGAAAAACTTTCCCGTCGAGCAGAACTCGTGCTCGAAATGCTCCGGAGTGCAAAGGCGGAATTTGGTTAAGAATTTATTTCCCGTGGGGCCGGAGATAAACAGAGCGAGACGATTGAATAATGGGCCTAATCGTCATTATTGATGAGCGTAAAGAAATCGAGATTGACGACATATAGGGTTTCTTCCGGTGATTTTTCAACCGTTCGAAAATACCCTTCAAGCACATCAAGGAACATCGCTCGAATCTTCACCGCGTCGGAGCGTGAGAGGCTCGACACGCCAGAGTAATGGAGGTCGTTTTTCTTTTTACTATCCAGTGATTTGATCGCCTCCACGCGCCAGTTCGTGTGGAGCTTGTGAATGTCAGGAGAATCATTTTCCAAGTGTATTTGCGCCCGTCCTGACTTTAGGCGATTGCCGTGGCGCTCGACTAAATTGTTTTCTATTAGGAAGTTCACGGCGTCTTCGACGCGTTTCTCCGAAACGTTCAGAGCACGAGCTAAACTCGAAACTGTATCAAGCGTCGGTATCATCACGCCAATGTGTAGGCTTGAGTATAACCAACTGCTGTAGTATTTCGTTTGAGCCTCAGCGGAAAGAATTTGCGGCGCGTTCGCGCGATCCTTCACTTGCAAATTTTTTTGTCGAAGTGAATCCATCAACTGCGAAAAATATTTTTTAAGCTCTGTCGTTCCCGCGCGCTTGAACTCCACCATCCACAAAAAAAATTGCTGCTCGTCTGCATTCAACTTTAGAAAGGAACTGATTTTGAGCGCCTGCTCGAGTTTGAAATTTACATCTCCGTTTAGAACTTGCGATACGAACGCGTTTTGACAGTTAGAAGCTTCCGCGATTCGCGTGCGAAAACCCTTCAGGAATTTCACTTCCTCAAGGTACCTGAGATAGGTCTTATAATCAGAAAAACTAAAGACAGATTTTCTCGTCATATCAAATGGATATCGCGTTTACTTTAATACTACATTAATATTATGCCTGATTTTTAATTAACTTCATCTATAAATAAATAACGCATGCCGATAGATTCGTCTTCAAGTTACCCAAACCAATACGGAGGCATTTATGAAACAGGTTCTTCTAACGCTCGCAGCTCTAATTTCGATCTCTCATGCAAACGCAGACTCACCGCAAGCGTGGTTCTCACAGACCGCAATTTGCGCGTCGGGTGAGGTTAACCCATCGTCACCGTTCGCTCGTGGCTCAGGCGTTTGGTCCGCTCCGGGAGTTCGCTTTTTCGTAGAATCGAAAAAAGGGACCGTTTTGGAAACCGACAAACAGGCGGTCGTGACAGTCGTAAGCCGTGGAACCGAAGACAGCGACTGCATGAACGGTGGCAACCCAACAATCCTCATTGTGATCATGAACAAATAATCGGAATGACCATTGCTTACTAATGAAAGCGGAGACTTTTATGAAGAC
>JANOUF010000021.1:0-3140 GCA_031416685.1 Bdellovibrionales bacterium | reverse complement strand
TGACATTTTTTTTGAGAATTTTCTTAAGGATTTTTTGATGACGACGAATCAGACACGCGACTTAGTTGAGAAGTACATTCACCACTTCGGCGCTTCACAACGCTCAACGGATCAGTTGAATGATCTTCTTCATTCGCAAGTTACTTTTCGTGGCCCTCTCGGAAGGTTTGAAAACGCACAATCATTTTTAAATGACGTTCAACAAGATAAACTTTTGATCGAAACCGTTCGCGTTCAACAAATTATTGCGGACGGCACAAAAGCATCAGCACTTTACGAAGTGGTCTCAAAGGACCCAGACATCGGCACCCTCAAAATCTCTGAGTGGTTCGAAACCAAAGACGGCCGCATCAGCTCCATCATCTCCACATACGACGCCACCGCCGTTAACCACACCCACACCCGCATCTAAAGGTGTCAGGCTCCTAAATCGGAAGCCTCGCATCAAGTTACCACAAATAGACGGTAATTCTGCCTGAGTCGAACTGCTCGGTCGCTCGTCGAGCATCATAAAAATCTGATTGAATCACGAACGGTTAACGCCGAGCTTCCGATTTAGGATCCTGACACCTTTGGTGGGTGGGGCAAGTTGTTGGGGGGGGGCGGTTTATATCGAAACGGGGATTTGCTTACTCTCGATGGAACAGGCTACGCTTTGGCCAGGTTCTTCGAGGATGAAAGGAAAAATCATGATCACGAAGCCGTTCCGTACTCTTTTATGTTTAGCAGTTTGTTTGTCGATCTCGCACCTTCCTGAGGCTGCAAGCGCAAGCATGATTTCAACTAGTACTGTTGTTGCGCAAATCGACGCAGCTCAAGCGCAAGAGCGTGTGCAGGAATTTGTTAATAGTGGAGACGTGCAAAAACTCTTAATTGAGCGCGGCGTTTCACCCGAAGAAGTAAAGGCGCGTCTTGCGACTTTATCCGAGAAGGAATTGCAACAACTCGCAGGCCAAGTTGAAGAAGCGCGCGCGGGTGGCGATATTCTTGTGGCGATTTTGATCGTCGTGCTTATCATCTTCTTGATTAAGCGTATGTAATTGCCTTGCGTTTTCTAGCCTGTCTTGTTGTTTACTCTAGCGCGCTTGCACTCATTGGTTGTGCAAGCGCGACTCATCAAACTGATAGTTTCTTTAATCAGCCGAGAACGCTTAAGCCGAATCAATCGGTAAGTGGTGTTCCGTTCGTTGAGCAAGCTGACGCACATTGCGGACCCGCCACTCTCACAATGGCACTGCGTTGGGCGGGAAGAGATGTAGGCGTCGACGAAGTCGCAAAACAAGTTTTTACTCCCGGAATGAGGGGCAGTTTCCAAGTTGATATGATTTCTGCAGCTCGCAGAAATGGAATGATGGCAATTCCAATTGCAGGGCTTGATTCACTTTTAAAGGAAATTGAAAACGGTCATCCGGTTATTGTTTTTGAGAATTTAGCACTTCGGTGGATTCCGCAATGGCATTACGCGATCGTTTTTGGATACGACCTAGATCGACAAACAGTTGCTATGCATTCGGGCCCTGAGGCGAATAAGCAATGGGACATGCGAAAGTTCGAACGCTCTTGGAAGCTCGGCGATTATTGGGCTTTAGTTGTCCTGCCACCGGGTCAGTTGTCTGCAGTTGCTGACGAGTTATCGCACGTGCGTGCGGCAGCCACTCTCGAAGAACTTAAACTTCTACTAGAAGCGAAAAAGGCGTACGCGAGTATTTTGGTCAAATGGCCCGAAAGTCTTGGCGCTAATATTGGCGCCGCTAATATCGCTTACACACACGCCGAGTACAGTCGCGCAGTCGAGTTTTTGGCGAGTGCTACAAAAGCACATCCAAACTCAGCAATCGCGTGGCATAATTTGGCCTTCGCTTATCAGGGCACAAAGAGGCTAAAACTCGCTCGGGCAAGTGCTGAGCGAGCCTTGAGCTTGGTAGACGAAGATCAGAAATTTCAATTTCAAAAAAGTCTAAAGCCGATATTAAAGGAGTCCTTATGATCTACGATCTTACAGTCCCTCAGTTTTCTAAAATGCTTCGCAACTTAAACGCAGTTCTTGAAAAGGGAGCTAAGCAAGCCGAGACGAAAAAATTCGACGTCGAAGTTTTGCTGAATGCGCGATTGGCGCCTGATCAGTTTAGTTTGATTAAGCAAGTGCAGGTCGCATGCGATACAGCGAAGCTTGCTGTCGCACGTCTGACTGGCAAAGAAGCGCCCGTTCACGCAGACACCGAAAAAACTTTGGCTGAGCTTAAGACTCGCATTGAAAGTGTAATTGGATTCCTGAACTCAATTAACAAAAGCGATTTTAACGGAGCCGAACAACGTCAGATCACGACTCCACGTTGGGAAGGCAAATGGTTAACGGGCGAAGAGTTTGTCGTAAACCATGCGCTACCGAATTTGTATTTCCATGTGACGACGGCGTACTCAATTCTTCGTCACAACGGAGTCGACGTAGGTAAAAAAGACTATCTTGGCGAGATGCCGTTTCGTCAGAAATAAAGACGTAGTCCACCACCGTAGCCGGTTCGCTGTTCGCGCGCGCCGGCTTGACCGCCCTCAGAGAAATGCAAAAGTTCGTGCCGCCAATATCCAAATACTCGCATAATGCTGAAGTCTAGAAACAAACCACCACGCGAGTCTTCACCCTGCAGTTTTCGGCCTGATTCCTCGGCTTCGCCGCTTAAGATTTTTTGATAGCTTCCTTCAATTCCCAAATATTTCGTTAGATATAAATTCATCGAGACGCCAGCAAACTGGTTTGAAAACTTCTGCGACTCAAGCGAACCGAAGTGCGACCCGCGGATGCCGTATTCTAAATTGATATGAGTATCCTGAAGAGCGCGTCCCATGAGTCTGATATTGAGACTCCCGCTCCACGCGTTTCGTGAAAGTGAATCCTGATCGAAGTTTCCTCTTAATCCTGCATTGCCGGCATATGCAGCTAGCGTTGTGCCGTAAACGTTTTCGTTTGAATGAGGAGCATTCGGGGTACCGTCAGTGCGATTGTAATTTACGCTTCTTAGTTCGGTGAAGAATTCAAATGGGCTTGAGTGTGAATTTCGCGCAAGCCAACGATCGCTCATGCGCATCTGTTCTTTTTGCGCGAGCCATCCTTCAAGGGTCCAGCGGGAACTCTTTTTCTCTTC
>JANOUF010000020.1:0-4704 GCA_031416685.1 Bdellovibrionales bacterium | reverse complement strand
TTCAGATCTTTCGTAAAAAACTCCCTCTTCCCAAAAAACTACGCTTTCATTCGAACCAAAGTGCCGACTATCGAGTGTTACCTTTGCGAGGTTTCCTTGAAGAGAAGAGTATTTTAGAAATCTTTTTTTATCGATTTTGATTAGAAGACGAACCGTTCCACTACACAGCACACAAAAGCCATCGAAGAAAACAACGCGGTCGTGAAGGATTTGATTTGAACTACTGGCATGTTCAAGCCGAATCGCCAGATAAAAACAAGGAATAGCAAATATCGCATTCAAAAATCCGTGAGCCAAAACCATAATCGGGACGCCAACTAAAGCGAGTGGGTGGAAAATCCAAAATTCATTTAAAACAGCTAAGGCCATGGACACGATGATCGAAACCAAGCTTAGGCTGGCGAAGAGCGCTGAGGTCTTGTTTTCCTTCTTTGAGGTAAATGCGTACATGCCTATCGCTAACGGTACAATCACCGACAGACCAATGACACCAATGCGCTTTATAAGTGGGACGCCGTCGATACCAAAAGCCACGAGCAAAAAGAACACGAAGCAAAGTGGACAACCCCACTGATACATTTTATGAGCGCCGGGACGCTTTGCAAGGAATGCTAAGCAGCCGACGAAGATCCAACCCAGAAAACTGCCGTGAAGTGCGGCATAAAAACTCCACGCTCTGTCGTAGCCGAGCAAGTGCAAATCGTTAACGCCTGCGACGAACCAAACTGAGGAAATAATGCTAAATACAAACGGAATGCACCCAACCAGACCATTGACTGAAAAAATGGATATCAGCTCGTTCCTCATGTAGAGCAAAAAACCGAAAATACAAAACAATGGCCATACAGCGGCTAAGAAATTTAGATTTGTTGCAGCACCGATAATGAGTACGAAGAGTGATAGCTTGTGGGCATCCGAATAGACTCTAGAACCACCCAGAAAAAATCGATTGGTCATTAGCGGAGCTAAGACAAAAGCGACGCCGAGGAAAAGATTGAGAAATGTAAGTTCCTTCATCGAAAAGACCTGCTATCTATTTACCTATCACTCTAATACAGGAACCTACGTTTGAATACTGGCACGGAACGCTCTAAAGAGATTTTTAGTTTTCACGTGCTGAGCATTCCGCTCATCCAAATTCCGCAATTCTTGCTTTGTCCGGTGCTCAAAAAGAAAATCCCTGGCCTAAGACACTCAGAGAGTTTTTTTACGATGGGTTTGGGCGCTCCGATTGTGTCTGCGCGGAGATACAATTTTAATACGTTCGCGTTTTTTGCTTGGTGGAGTGAAGAGTCCTACCTCCATGAGTTTTTGGCTCAGCCTTCTCAAAAATATTATGCAGATGCATGGCACGTTCGAATGAAGCTTTACCGCCGCTGGGGTGAAGTGAAAGAGCTACGAGATGTGATCGTCAACCCTGAGTTGGCTGCGCCCGATAAGCCAGTAGTTGCCGTGACTCTTGCGCGACTGAAGCTTCGCGAAACTCTGAGGTTTATTAAATGGGGTAAGCCCGTCGAGGTTCAGGTTCGCGAGCATCCGGGTAAAACGCGAGCCTTAGCGGGAATGCGACCCTTCAATACGTTCTCCACCTTCAGCATTTGGAAAAATGAGTCTGAGATGCTGGGTATGGTCCGTGGACACGACGAAAATCAAAATGAAGAAAGTCACAAGTTAGCAATGCAAGAACGGGTGCGTAGAGATTTTCATTACGAGTTTACGACGATGCGCTTTGTTCCGATTAAAGAAGTTGGCACTTGGATTCACGGCTAGTGCTTGCCGGAGTCTCTGCGAACGCTCTTAAGATAATCCAGAGATAGGTAAATGAAAGATGCGAGAATGATCAAATAAGGAAGAGTCCAACCAAAAGTGATATCTGGGCGCGCGATTTGCGAGACGGACCAATCAGAAGAAAAATACGCGAAGTTATATCCAGTAGCGACAAGCAAGCCGACGACTATCCAGCTTGCGGCAATAATCTTCGCAGCAGACTTTGGCTCCTTCTTTTTGAGCCTGTTCAACAATGGAACGATTAGAAGCATAAACGGTAAGAGCCAAACCGCCGTCTCGAGAAAAACCAGTGGCCATATTACTGGCTTACTTAGAAAGCCGCGGAACATTTCTCGATCAACGAAAAGCTCACCGGCTGCCATACATAGAAACATAGCTAATCCGCCGACGATTGCGCATTTGAGTGAGAATGAAATTGCAGGATACTTTTCTCTAAAACGATTCATGACTAGTTTTCATGCGCGTGAAACGCAGTTGATTGACCGTCAATACCCGCGGCGCCGCGGGCGAAATTCACTTACTGCAGTCTTTGGTTTTGCAATCCGCAGCCTGTGGGCTCGGATGTTGGCTTGAGTCGGGCGTGTTTTGGTCGTTAACGACTTTTACTTCTTCGATTTCTGCGGGGCCGGCGATGACTGGATTCCAACCGCGAATCGTTAAAAATACTAAAATGAGAACGACGATCTTCAAGATGAAGATTGGATTCACAACGGGGAGGCTGAATTTTTTTGGTGGCGTTAAAGCTGCGAACATAAAAACCTCTTACCAATCCTCTTCTTCAAGTCTCTTCTAACGGACGTTGCGGCTGCTCTTGTTTGCGAGTCCGCAGCGGCTCCATCGGCGTGAAGTACGAGCGATAAGTCGCGTCGCTCTCCATTAGCTCCTGGTGCGATCCAATACGCGGATTGTGGGCCCTTGTAAAGAGCGCAACCCGATCCGCCTGCGGAATTTCCTCGAGCCGGTTGGTGATCCAAAAAACCATTGCGCCGCGCTCAGCAAGCTGGTGGATAGCCGTAGTAACCGATGAAACGCTATCGGGGTCAAGCCCTAGAGTCGGTTCATCAAACACAAAGATCTGGCTACCATCGCGGATAAAGGCGCGTGCAAGATTCAAGCGGCGTTGTTGGCTTGATGAAAGCTGAAACCCGCCTTCACCAATGATCGTGTCTAAGCCTTCAGGCAACCCTTGTACGAAGTCGTAAGCGTTCGCCGCATGGAGGGCTTCGGAAATTTCTTGCTCACGAAGATCGGTCGACTCCGTGCCTAAAACTAAATTCTCGCGAACTGTGGCCGGTGCGAAGAACGGTTCATGATCGATGACGGTTACATAGCTTCTTAAAACTTCAAGGCGGAATCTGCGAATATCGGTGCGACCTAGCATGATTTTGCCTTGAATCGGGTCAACCAAGCGGTTCATGAGCCGACCAAATGTCGTGCGGCCGCTTCCGGATGGACCAACAAGCGCGATTAACTCGCCAGCTTGAAAGCTTCCCGAAAACTTTTCGAACAAGAACGGTGAATCCGAATACGCAAATGACACGTTCTCGAAATGAAGTGTCGTCGCATCTGGGAACGGCAAACTGATGAACGCTTGCGAGCCTTGAATCTCTTCTTGGCCTTTAAGTTCCTCAACCAGTGACTCAACACGCGCAATGCTTGATTCTGCGCGACCGAGGTCAGTAATGAATTGTGCGATTGATGCGACTGCGCGGCTCAAGGGTCCGACTGCGAGCAAGAACACGGTAAGCTCACCAAGTGTCAGACTTCCTTTGAGCATTAAGTAGCCACCAAGGACGAGAAGTACGGCGCGAAGTAAATGCCGTGACCCGCTCAAAATCGCGACCAGAGCGCCGTCCGCGCGTCGCAAATTCAAAACGTAGCTACCGATTTGTTCAAGGCGATCATGCAGTGATTTTTGGACGAACGTTTCAAGCGTGAGCGCCTTGATAGCAGGTGCTGCCGAAAGCATGCGTGCAGCTTCGCTTTCGAAATGCTGTGTCTCCAGGCGAACGCGATTCATGTTGCTGCGGGCGACCCGGGAAAGCGAAAGGCTCATCCAATATGGGAGTGGCAGCGTAACTAAGAGCAAAAGTGTCAGCATCGGATTCAACGATACGAGCAGGATAAAAAACAAAATCAAAGTTGGCAGACTTCTAACGAGTGTACCCATGCCACTCATGATCAAGTACTCAAGTGTTCCAGCGTCTGAAGACAATCGCGCGACGAGATCGGCTTTACGCTTACGATCAAGATAGTTCAGGCGGCGTGTGAGAAGTTGTCCCAATAGGTCTTCGCGCAGCCGTTCAACAGCACCGTACGCAACCCGAGTCAGTCCGACTCGCTCAGCGAACTCCAAAATTGCAGACACGAGCGTGAGGGTAACTAAGCTGACGGCAGCTACGGTGAGAATGTCATCCGTGGTTGCGTTCTCCATGAGACTCTTTACCCATGGCCAAAGCGGGGACTGTCCCGCATTCGTTGCTAGCTTCTCTAAGATTCCATCCACCAAAACCATCATTGGGAGTGGTAACAAAACCGTCACGATAGCTTGGAGAAAAAGGACCATACCGACACTGACCAGTTCGCTCTTTTGCGTCTGAAGTTGGCGGCGGAAATAGGTGCGAGCACTCATTTAAAAATCCTCTAGGATTACGGGGAGATGAAGTTAAGCTTAAGCGATCGGTTTCACAAGACCGTCTATCGTTTTTGAAGGCCTTTTGAAGAGATTTTGTAGATTGCAGTTTTAAACGGCTTTGGTACCCTTTTCGTATGGAAATGACTGCTAAGAATTTCACGGAATTTTGGCCTTATTACGTATGTGAACACGGCAATCCTGCGAATCGGCGGATGCACTTCGTGGGCACCTTTATGACCTTGGTGTTCCTGGCCTCGGCGGTTCTTTCCGGGAACCCTTGG
>JANOUF010000019.1:0-22115 GCA_031416685.1 Bdellovibrionales bacterium | reverse complement strand
ATCGTAGGAAAATTAGCGCGGATGGTTGCGGTTTCGCGATTCACGCGCACCCTATCGACACTTCTTGCCGGTGGCGTGCCGATGTTGAATGCAATGGATATCGTGAAAAACGTTGTCGGGAATGCGGTTCTTGCGGATGCGATCATCAAAGCGCGAGACAATATTTCCGAAGGTGAATCCATTGCTGGCCCCTTGAAGAAATCTGAACAGTTCCCCCCTATTGTCATTCACATGATCAGCATTGGTGAGAAGACAGGTGAACTCGAAAAGATGTTAACGCAAGTCAGCGACTCGTATGATTTCCAGGTCAAAACGCAGGTCGGCGGGCTTACCTCCTTGCTCAACCCCGTCATGATCGTTATTATGGGATTCGCAATTGGGACCATCGTATTTTCGATCATGGTACCAATGTTCGAAATGGCGAACATCGCCGGCTAAAAGGAAAATGAAAAATGAAACGTCCGTATCTTAATCAAGCAGGTATGACCCTCATTGAGATCATGATCGTTCTTGCGATCATCGGTACTCTCATCACAGTTCTAGGTTCGACAGTGATGAACCGGTTGGAAGCATCGCGCGTCAGTAACGCAAAGATTCAGCTTCGCGAAATTCAAAAACAATTGGACCTCTACAACGCCGATTGCGGTTCTTACCCAACTACTGAAATGGGATTCGATGCTCTTGTTAAGAGTCCAGGTGAAGATGCCTGCCCGAATTGGGGTCCTCAGTCCTATATAAAAAAGGCGCCTAAGGATCCGTGGAACAATGAAATAATTTATGAATCCGACGGATCCACGATCACAGTTTTGAAAACCCTGGGTAAAGACAGGAAAGAAGGCGGAGAGGGTCCCGGCAAAGACATTTCTCTCGAAGATATCTAAAAAATCGTTGTAGAATGAAGCCGTATGAAAAACGGCTTCACCCTCATTGAGGTCATGGTTGTCTTGGCCATTATCGGTGCGATTCTAGTCACCGTTGCACCTCGATTAGTTGATAGAAAAACCACCATGAAGTCGACCGTTCGCGCGTTCGCAAGCACGACGCGCGAAATCCACAACGCATCCAGATTGTTTAATTCCACATATCGACTCGTTATCAGTATGAGCGCCGAAGAAGGCCACTCGTATTATATTGAAAGCGCGCCGGGGAACGTTCCGCTCTTGACCGATGACCAACTCAAAGACGAATCGAAACTTTCGGACGAAGAGCTTGAAGAGAAACAAAAAAAGATTGGGTTCTCGGCAGATGCTCGAATATTAAAATCGCCCGTGAGTCTTCCTCGAGGACTTTTCTTTGAAGAAATTGAGTATGGAAATCGCAGTTACGTCATCTCTGAAGGAAAAGCGTATATCCATTTCCTACCGCAAGGTTTGGTAGAGGAAGCCGTCATTCACCTCACCGACCGGAAAACTTTAAATTGGACGATTGCGATTCATCCCATCACTGGTCAGTCAGATATTTTTGACGGCAAGAAACCGTTGAAAGAGTTACGGACAGAATGAAGTCAGCTCGTGGTTTCACCCTAATTGAAGTCCTGATCGCCATGATGATCACGCTTGGAGCGACGATGGTGGTAGCGAACGCTTGGAGCGGCAACATCAATCGACTTGAAAAAGCGCGGATCAACGATACGACAGCCACACTTCTTCAGCGCAAGATGACGGAAGTTGAACTTCAGTACCAAGAAAAACCTGTGGCTGAAATTCCAGAGGAAGATTCCGGAGATTTCGGCGCTGCCTATCCTCAGTATAAGTGGCAACTTAAGAGCAAAGAATTTGAAATGCCAAATGTCGCCGATTCTTTGATTAACCGAGAGGGCGGCGCAGACCAAATGCTCATTCAAATCATGACTCAGATGACCGAGCTCATGGGTAAAGCCGTAAAGGAAGTTTCAGTAACTATCGTTTACACAGATAAGCGAAACAAAGCTGAGCTTAAAAATACGGTTGCGACGTACTTCATCGACTACACTGTGCCGCTCCCCTTTGGTGGTGCTGGCGGGAGCAGTGGTCAATGAAGAACCGTTTAAATAGCCATGGCTTCACGCTCATAGAAATCATGGTCTCGATTTTCATTTTGTCGGGCCTTAGCATTTTAACCGCTGAAGCAATCCGCAACGGGCTTAACAGCCGTGAGAAATACAACCGACAAATTCGCGACTCCGCACAAGTGCGTGACGCTCTTCGGGTGATGGAGAGAGATGTTCAGCTCGCGTTCCACCATCGGGATATCTTCACGACCATGCTCAACGATATTAAGAAGAAACAAGCCGGAGGGTCTGCGCCTCCCCCGCCGCCTGGCTTCAATGATCCGAATCAAGAAGTCCCTGGGCAAAAACCCATTCCAAAAAATCTCACTTCGTTCATTGGAGATGCAGAATCTGTTCACTTCACGTCACTTTCGAATGTTCGGCTATACAAAGACGCTCCCGAAAGTGAGCAGATGGAAGTGGGATACTTCACGAGACAATGTCGCAGCCGAAAACCAAAAAGAGGAAATCAAGAAGCTGGCTCAAGCCTATGTTTAGTTCGACGTACGTACGCGAATATCGACGAAGACGTCACACAAGGCGGAACTGAAGTTGTTCTTGTGGAGAATGTGCAAGAATTTAAGCTTCGCTACTTCGGACCGCAACGAGAGGACTGGATCGAAGTTTGGAAAACAGGAAAAAATGGCGATGCCATTTCAAAAGAAAATTTTCCTTATGCCGTGGAAATCTCTCTAGCGGTTCACGATAAAGACGATCCGAAGTCAAAACCGGTGTCGATGGTTGTTGTTGCTCCGATTCGTTTCCCGAACAACCCTCCTAAGAAAAAAGAGAATGAAGTGCCAGGAGGCGGTCCGTGAGGCTTCACTCCCCTTTCAAAGTTCTACGCAAAGAAACCGGCGCCGCACTGATGATGGCTTTGTTTTCGGTGATGATGCTAATGATTATTGCGACCGAGGTTATGTACCAAACGACCGTTGAAGCAAAGGTCAGCGCTCAAGCGGTAAACCAAGTAAAAGCCTATTATGCCGCAAAGGCCGGCGTGAAACTTGGACTCTTCAGAATTTATCTCTACCGATCGGCGATCGCCGGAGTTGGCGAGTCCCTCCCCGACAAATCTATGCTCGATATGATTTGGACTTTTCCCTTTGCGTGGCCGCCGGATGCTCCCGATAGCATCGGTATGGCGACCAAAGATCAAATTCAAAAAAGCGTTAAATCGAGTCTTCTGCAATCAAGCTACACGATGAACATCGAGAGCGAAGGATCAAAAATCGATATTAATGATCTCGCGAGCCCTTCTGAAGTTATGGCCAAATCCACTCGCCAACAAATCGTTCAAATTTTCGAAAGTGAAATGGAAAATAACGAAACCTTCGCTAAAAATCATCGCGGTGAAGATTTCGGAAAACTCGTTGACGCCATAAAAGATTGGATCGACGAAGACAAAGAAGGAACCGGCGGTGGCGATGAACGCGGGCCCTACTCGGAACTCCAAAATGAAGATATTCCTCCAAATCAGGCGCTTAAAACCGTGGGTGAATTGCATATGGTCGATGGGATGACCGATGAGTTCTACGACTTACTGGCTCGACGAATCACCGTGTTCGGTACAAAAGGAATTAACGTTAATCACGCGAGCAAAGAGGTCTTGCAAAGTATCGACGGCCAAATCAATGCCGAGCGCGCCGATAAAATTGTAAGTGCACGAAACGATCCTGATCGAGGACCGTTCAAAGATGTCGGCGATTTCGTGGGCTTCTTGCAAACACTCGGGGTCGATACTGCGAGCATCACTGATGACGGCAAAACCTCGAAGATCCCGCTTATATTCGATGCTGAGTTCAATTTCCGAGTCAAAGCCGTAGGAAAGTCTGGTCCAGTTTTGCGCGAAGTTGTCGCAATCACTTACGACGTCGATGAAGTTCAAGGTCGATTAGCGGAGTTTATTAAACCAAGTCCGACACCGACGCCGAATCCTCCTCCGCCGCCGACCCCAACTCCTAAGGCAACACCGAAAAATTCTATGCCTAAAGGCGAGCCGAATGTCGTATACTGGGGCGAGAATTGACGTATAAGCTTAAAGATAAAAGATAGACATCAGGCATTTGCAACTAGGACGGTAGCTTTTGAAGAGCGTAGGAATAGACGTCGGGCATTACAGCATCAAGGTCGCGGAAGCAGATTCTTCCGGGAAGAATGCTGGCACAATCACCAACTTCTTTGAACGTCCACTCAACACCGATCCACGCAGTGACCGTGAACTTGAAGTTATCGAAGCCCTTCGCACAATCACTGCTCAGTACGATCAAGCGAATACTCGCTTCGTCGTCGGTATGCCGCAAAGTGAAGTGAGCGTTCGTCAGCGTCGCTTCCCATTCAAAGATCGTCTCAAAATTTTAAAGAGCTTAGCTTTCGAACTCGAAGATGAGATTCCTCTCGATGTCGACGAAGCGATTTTTGAAGCGAAGATTTCAGAGTTTCTTGGCGATCACGCTGAAGTGCTCGCGATCGCGTGTCCAAATGACAGTGTTCAATCCGCACTTGATCGGTTCCGAGATGGTGGCGTAGATCCTGAAATTCTCACTGTCGAAGCGACTGCGCTCGGAAATATTTTCGAGAAGTGGCAACTCCCTCCTCCGCAAATGCCACCGCTTGTTGAGTTTGGCACTGACGACTCAGACGACGGTCGAAAAAAGAACATTCCGCAACTCGATGGAAAAATCGTTCTCGACATCGGATTCGGTCGTACTCTGCTCCTCGCTTATCGAGAAAATGCGCTAGTTGCAGTTCGCCAAATTTCGTGGGGCGGCCGTGAAATCGTCGATGCACTTGCAAAGACGTTTAACATTCCGTTTTTAGAGGCCGTAAAAGTACTTGATAAAAAGTCGTTCATCTTGATGAATAGCCAAGGCGCTTCTCGAGATCAGATGATCTTGTCAAACACGGTTGCAAAACAAGTTGATCAGCTCATTAAAGATGTTCGTCTTACAATTTTTGATTTGCGCTCCGAGTTCAATATTAACTTCATTGCCATCAATCTCGTTGGCGGCGTCAGTCAGGTTCAGAATCTTGCTCCGTACTTGACACAAAACCTTGAGATTCCTGCGAACTTCTATCACCACTTTGAGCATCATCGTGGTGTTCGAATCGAGCAAAGTCAGAACGCCGAAGCGATTTCAGCTCTAGCAATTGGACTTGCGCTTGAAGGATGTAAGAAGCCTCGCAACCCTGCGATCAACCTTCGTAAAGGTGAGTTCGCACGACAAAATAAATCTCTCCAGCTACTTTGGCAAAAATGGCGCCCAGCGGTTGTAACTGCCGGATTTGCGTTCTGCTTGTTCTTTGTTTTTGCAGTCATCCGCGACAATATGGCGACCACTCTTGTAACCGTATCGGATGACAAAGTTCGCGAACAGGCCGCTGCCGCCGATCTACCGAAAAATCAACGCTCCCCGTCTGGTGTGGAAAAATACATTCGCGAAACTCGAAAACAGATCGACGCTCGCCAGACACTTTCCAAGCTTGATAACTACAGCCATGCAATGGACGTCCTTCGAGATATCGCCTCAAGCGTACCCATCGGAGCTGAAGTTGGCGGGGTTAAGATGGCAATGGGCATACAAACTCTGACCATCGACAACGATACAGTCTTTATTCAAGGGCGCGTGTCGAATTCGGCGCAAGTTGCGAGTGTTCAATCCGCTCTCGCAAAAGTCGCAACGGGAAATAAAGTAGAGAAGGCTCAAGTCAGCAATGCATTGCCAGGTGGCGTGCCGTTCGCGTTTACGTTTAAAGTAAACCGAATGGTTACACAATGAGAGCCAGCGCTGCATTTATAGGAAAAACGTAAATGGCATTTGAAGATTTAAAAGATCAACTCTCGGACCGAGCCCAAGCAATTTGGGGTCGCCTCCAAGAGAATTCAAGTTTCAATCAACTTATGGAGCAGTATTCTGCGCTTCCGCAAAATGCGCAGAAGGCCGTGGTAGCGGGGATGGGCGCGCTGTTCGCGCTCATCTTGTTCATGATCCCCTGGAGCTTCTATGGCTCTTCCCAAGAAAAAGTGGGAGAACCGGGAATCACAGATACATTCGAAGGAAATAAAGAAATCATCGAAGATCTTTTTGCAGTTCGTCGGGATGCCGGCATTCTTCGCGCGGCCCCGCAGCGAATGGATCAAAACCAGGTCATGAGCTTAGCTCAGTCGCGTGTCGGTGAAGCTGGCATTCCACCTGAGCGGGTTACTGTTTCTGCTTTCGATAACAAAAATACAGGAAAGAGCAGTGCCGTCATTCCAAAGTCGGTCGATCAGCTCGGCGCCGCGGTAACTGTTGCGAAA
The DNA here is from genome assembly GCA_031416685.1 of Bdellovibrionales bacterium. Lineage (GTDB taxonomy): Bacteria > Bdellovibrionota > Bdellovibrionia > Bdellovibrionales > JAMPXM01 > JANOUF01. Next base: position 15,786 of record JANOUF010000019.1, on the reverse strand, counting down.
CTCAATCTCACTCAACTTGTTGAGATCGGTTATGCACTGCAAACGATTTCCAATGGTGTAAAAATGATTGCTGTTGAAGCGCGCGCGGCGGCCGATGATCCACGGTACTTCGACGTAACATACAAACTCGCGAGCTTCTCAGTTCCAGAACCAGTAGCAAAACCAGACGCCAAAAGAGCGGGCGCAAAACGCCCCTCTCGCAGTGACCCAAGCGAAAGTGAAACCGGAGAATAATTCATGGCTCCTCTCGTAAATGCGATTCGCGACATTCTTAGGTTTCATAAACTGAAGATTCTAATCACTGCCGTTTTCACAATCATCTTTTTAGTTCTTCTCTTTCCGTACGGCGATCTCGGAAATCTGCTTACGACGACAATTTACGATGGATCGGGACAACAACTTTACGTTCACGCCGATGATTTGGAATTGAGTCTCTTGCCACTTCCCGGAATTGAAGCCAACAAAGTGTCGATCGAACCGGGCACTAACGGCGCGCGGTTTAATCCACTCAGCTTCGACGCTCTCAAAATTCGACCGCTCCTCAGTGCATTTCTCGCTCTTCGTGCTGGCGTTGTGATTGATGCCGACGGCGTTTTCGGTGGTAGCATGGACGTTTCCGCTCGCACTGCAAATGCGATTTGGAACGCAGACCCAGGTGCACTGACGATTTCAGGTTTGAGCTTAGATGACGTTTCTCTCGCTTCACTGCTCTCGTATATAATGCCTGGAAGTGGATTGAAAATGACCGGCAAGCTCTTCGCCGAATCAGACGAGCTTAAGTTTGATCCGAGCGGTAAAGAAGGATTGTCCGGAGACTTAGCTTTCGTACTTCAAGGTGTTTCATTACCAACAGAAATTCCGGTCCCAGGGTTTGGTTCATTGAACATTCCACCGATTAAAATTGCGAAAGCTAATTTCGCAACGAGGATGATTAAAAATAAACTTGCTATCACCACTGGAAATTTTGGAGTGGATCAAGATCCACTCTCTGGCCGAATTTTAGGTGAGATAGACGTCAGACAGACGGCTCAGGGGATGCTGCCAGGTGCTTTCAACCTGTGCTTCGAACTGAACCTGAACCAAGATTTCTATAACAAACTTCCAAAGGAATACTCGTCACTTTTCGATGGCTTTAAGTCGGTCACGGAAACTTATCGCCGTACTGATCAACCAGGAATGAAGTACGGAATCCGCGCGGAAGGTCTCGATATTCGTAACATGGCGACTTGGGAAACGAGACCGGGTGACTGCAAACAGATGACCGCGCCCACTTCGTAACGTTACAAATCCTGCCCGAACTTTAAGCAAGCATGTCCGCCCAATCGCTCATCTCCAGCTCCAGTAGCGGTTTTATTGGCATTCGAATTACGCCTACATTTTGCTTCTTTTTTAGTCTCAATGGAGTTTGACAACTCTCTGACCCGACGCATATTTAAGTAGCTGAAAATGCAACAATTTGGAGGGCAACAATGTCAGGTGTAAACAAAGTCATCATCGTCGGCCGCTTAGGTGCGGATCCGGAAGTGAAAAACATCGGTAGTGGGCAAACAGTTGCTCGTCTAAGTATCGCAACAAGCGAAAATTGGGTTGATAAAGAAGGGCAAAAACAAGAGCGCACGGAATGGCACAAAGTTGTCGTTTGGGGTCGCTTAGCGGAAATTTGCGGAAAGCATTTATCCAAAGGTCGCCAAGTTTATTTGGAAGGCCGTCTTCAAACCCGCTCGTGGGAAGATCAACAAGGTCAAAAGCGCTATAGCACTGAGATCGTGGCAAACACTGTTCAGTTCTTGGGTGCTACCGGTGGCGAGCGCGATAATTCGAAATCTCGCGGCAACGACAACGAAGCTGGCTTCCAAGACTTTGGCCCGGAGCCATCATTCGACACCTCGGAAGAAATTCCGTTCTAATCGGATAGTAAAAACAGCCTAAAATCTTGAAACCGCGAGTGAAAATTCGCGGTTTTTTCGTTTTCCTGCTACGCTTTTAGCATGTTCATCATCATTGATTTTGCAAAAGCCTTCCGCATCTTCGCGTCCTTACTTCTTATCTTTTTCATTCTCATTCTCACGACGACTGCCTATGCCGCGACCGTAAGTCGCTCAAAGGGAAAAGCCGTCGAGATTCGAATGGATAGTGATGAGGACTTCGTCAAAGGCGACAAAGTCTGGATTATCCGAGAAGGAAAAAAAGTCGGTCGGGTCGAGATCGTCAAAATTAAGCAAGGCAAGAAAGCTATCGGCAAAATCTTAAAAGGAAAAGCGCCGAAAGATGCATTCGTCGAGTTAATCGAATCAAAGACCGCTGCTGGCGATACTTCTTCGGATACCGAAACAGCTTCAGGCGGCTTTCTCCCCGATGGCGCTCATTTCGGAATCATTTTTGGTTTCGCTTCGAATTCGCAATCGCTAAAAGGTGCGATTGAAACAGTTGAGATGACCGGTACGTCTTTGTCTTACAAGTTGTACATGGACTATCCCCTCTCTGAGTCGTTCGGAGTTATCGGCCGCTTCGGGATGGATAATTTCGTAACCAAGGGAACCGCAACGAACGCGGCTTCATGTGAAGGCACCACAGCCTGTGAGACGAAGTTAAATTACCTCGCTGGCGATCTACTTGCTCGCTTCTCGTTTGGCCAAGGAACACTCACACCGTTCGCATATGGCGGCATTGGCATCATCCATCCATTATCGAAAAGCACAAACGCACTCAATGAAGCAAAGTTGAGTACTGAAACTCGCGGCATCCTAGGCGGCGGACTTTACTATCAATTGAGCAAGACCATGTTTATCCCGGCTACTCTCGAACTCGCGGCTTTGATGCCGACAGAAACCCAAACCACCTACAGCATAATCGGCTCCGCCGGCTTCGGCATGTACTTCTAACGAAACGGTGCGCCGCCCACTTTGGTAGCAGCGCTGTGTTTCCTAAGATTACCGACATCCAATTCTAGGGCGCTCGCGACAAGTTTAGTGTTTTTCCTGAGAGCCGCAGCGTTAGCTGCGCGAGGGTCGGGAAAAATAGGTCTGTTCGAAGGCGCGAGTGTCCTAGAATTGGATGTCGGTAATTTTAGGTCTTAACGCACTTGCGCTACCAAAGTGGGCGGCGCACCGTTTGGTTGTTAGGCGTGGGAGACGCGGTCGACGCCGATGATGCCGTTGATCTTTGAGAGATCTTGCATAACTTGGCTTAACTGAGCTGTATCGCGAACACTTACGTCGAATACGCAGATCGCTTTTTTATCTTTGGTCGTTCTGATTTGGGCGTTGTGGATATTAATTCCACGAAGAGCAAATGCTTCTGACATGTGTTTCAAGAGCCCTGGAATATCCTGACTAATCACACGTACGCGAACAACGCGTTCTACACCCTCAGGCGTAGAGCCCATCGTCCACTCAACGTCGATGCGCCGAGCTTGATCGACTTCAAACGATTTATCACAGTCAGCACGATGAATCGTAATTCCACGCCCACGCGTGATGAAGCCAGCGATTGGATCCCCTGGGATTGGGTTACAACAACGACCGAAGCGAATGAGCATATCCTCAAGGCCATCGACCTTAATCAGAGATTTGCTCTTCTTGCCTTTGGTAACTGCATTCTGGAAAACCTTCTGAATAAAAGTCTTCTTCTCTTCTTCAACCGGCTTTTGTCCTGGCGCGAATTTTTCCACGACTTCTTTAGCTACGATTTTTCCGTAACCAACTGCCACCGCAATGTCATCTGGATCATTTGCGCCGAAAGCGTTCAAAATTTCTTTTAAGTTGGGAGTTTTATCACTGAGATACTTGCTCGCATTCATTCCAAACTTGCGGAATTCTTTCTCGAGAATTTCCTTTCCAATCACTAGGGCACGCTTACGTTCTTCGTTTTGAACGAAGGCCCGGATTTTGCTCTTAGCTCGATTGGTGATACAGAATTTAAGCCAATCTTTTGACGGCTGTTGATGCGCGCTGGTTATGACCTCGATCGTGTCACCACTTCTTAATCGAGTCTTTAGTGGAACTAATTTCCCATTCACACGCGCAGCCGCACAATGAGTGCCGACATCGGTGTGAACCGCGAACGCAAAATCGATCGGCGTTGAACCATCCGGCAATTCACGAACTTCACCTTTCGGTGTGAATACGTAAATCTCTCCTTCGAATAAATCCGTCTTTACTGTTTCTAAGAACTCATCAGGGTTCCCTGTTTGCTGGTGAAGAGAAACCAGGTCACGAAGCCATTCGAACCTCTGCTCGTCGGCACTAACTTTGAAACCTTCTTTGTACTTCCAGTGAGCCGCGATCCCGCGCTCAGCGATCAAATGCATTTCTTTGGTGCGGATTTGAATTTCAATTCTCTCAGCACCTGGGCCCATAACAGTGGTGTGCAAGCTTTGATAGTTGTTCGCCTTCGGCATGGCGATAAAGTCTTTGAAGCGGCCCGGGATCGGCTTCCATAAGTTATGAACGTGACCAAGCACTTCGTAACATTCAGGAACTGAGTTCACTTGCACCCGGAACGCGAGAACGTCGTACACCTGTTCGTACTCTAGACTCCTCAACTGCATCTTCTTAAAAATTGAGTACAGATGCTTAGGACGTCCGTTAACTTCAAATTTAATCTTAGCGCGGGTCGTGAGTTCTTTCTCAAGTACGGCTTGAGTATCTTCGATGTATTTTTCACGTTCCTTTTTCTTCTTCGCTAGTTTTTGCGCGAGCGCGTAATACGCGTCAGGCTTTGAATATCGGAAGCTTAAATCTTCCAACTCAATTTTCATTGAGTTCATACCAAGTCGACTCGCCAGAGGTGAATAAATGTCCAACGTCTCTTGGGCGATTCGCGTTTGTTTTTCCGGCGGCATGTGGTTGAGGCTGCGCATGTTGTGCAAACGATCCGCGAGTTTTACAAGGACAACGCGAACGTCTTTGCCCATTGCCACGATCATCTTGCGAATGTTCTCGCCTTGTTTTTCGTGCGTGTTCCGGAATTTCATTTTGGAAATTTTTGTAACACCATCGACAAGTTCGGCGATCTGCTTGCCGAATTCTTTTTCGATATCAGCTAAGGTTAGTTGCGTATCCTCGACTGTATCGTGGAGGAGACCGCAGATAATGGTTGGAATATCCAAGTGCATATCAGCCAAGATTGCGGCGACACCGAGTGGATGCGAGATATATGGCTCACCACTTCGGCGAATTTGGCCTGAGTGAGCTTTCTCAGAAATTTCGTAGGCTTTTTCTATGATCGAGAGATCTGCAGTTGGATAGTAAAGGCGGACACGTTCGCAAAGGTCTTCAAGCGTCTTCGGTGACTTATCCGTCGCCGCAACTCCTGCTTCTTCTGCCCTTGCTTCTGCTGACATCGGTCTGCCTCAATCCCCGAAACGCGTACTTTACCGAATCGGTATAGACGGCTTAGAAATTAAGAAGAGATTCCGAGTGGATAAAGCTTCTAGCGTCTTATACCGAGACAGTTTCGTGAGGTGAGAGCAGGTTTTCACATGCTCCGAATGAACCGATCTTTGATTAGCGGTTTAGATCTTGTTCGATTTGCTCAATTTGAGCTTGGGAGTCAGCAAATGTACCGTCGAAATGGACAGTTCCAGCAGCTACTTCCCGCAATGCGTTAACGATATACTTGTTGTTCTTCGCATTAACCGTAGACGTTGAACCCTTCAAGAGCTGCTTAGCGCGCTTTGCGACCAATAAAACTAGAGCAAATCGATTGTCGACTTTATCGAGGCAATCTTCGACCGTTACGCGAGCCATTCATCCTCCGAAAAAACTATGACGAAACTGTGTCCGGATATTCAGTGAATCTCGATGTTTAGCGTTATTTAAGCAAACCTTCAATAATTTTCTTAAATTCTCGATATGACTTCTCAAAATCCTCGTTGATTAGCTGGTAGTCAAACTCTGGGGCCCGCTTAATTTCCTTCTCAGCCGCAGCCATCCGGATCTCTAGGTCGGCTGGAACCTTACCATCGCGCTTAACTACCCTACGTCTAAGCTCATCGATCGAGGGCGGAAGAATGAAGATGCTGACCGAATCTTGAGGGAATTTTCGCTTAAACGTGTCGGCGCCCTGGACGTCGACGTCCATGATTATGATCTCTCCACGTTCCCACGCCTCGCCGACCTGATGGTAAGGAGTGCCGTAATGATTCCCATGAACAAGTGCATGTTCGACAAAGAAGTCTTGCTCAATATAACGTTCAAACTGGTCTCTGGAGATGAAGTGGTAGGGATTGCCTTCACTCTCACCTGCTCGCATAGATCTGGTCGTGTAGGTAACTGTGTCGCGAAGGCGCGGCATTTCCTTGGTGATTCGCTCAACGAAACTGGATTTCCCAGCGCCGCTTGGAGCGGCAATGATAATCATCCGCACTTTTTCTTGTGCCTTCATGCACCATTTGTGCACCAAGGCGCTGTGTGTGTCCACAAATTTTCAAAGCTCAGATTTTACTCGGCGTTTTGAACTTGTTCGCGAATGCGTTCGACGATGGATTTCGAATCAATTACGGCAGTGGTTAATGCAGTCACATGACTTTTTGAACCAACTGTATTCACTTCGCGGAGGAGTTCCTGCGCGTAAAAATCCATCTTCTTACCGTGTGATTCTTTGTCGTCTACGAGCTCATTGTACGCTTTCAGATGCTCTTTTAAGCGTTGGATTTCCTCGGCAATATCCGTTTTATCGATTTGCATGACGACTTCTTGAGCCAAACGTTGAGGCTCAATCTGACCTTCCATTCCAAGGCGGTCTAAACGCTCACGAAATTTGCGCTCAAGTTCTTGGTTTGCAGCTTCACGGGCCGTCTCCATGAACTTAACTTTGTCAGCCAACTGGCTAAGCAAACGCTTCAACTCTGTTTGCAAAGATTTTCCTTCTCGCAAACGTTCTTGGTCACACATGTCGACGGCTTTTTTGAGAAGGTCGATGACGAGTTCACGCTCTTCATCCTGGACCTCAGTGCGGTCATCGATCGCCAAGACATCTGGAACTCGCGAGATCATCTCAAGATTTGGTTCTTGTTTTAGCTTCAGTTCTTTTGCGAGTGTCTTGTAGGCCTTGAGCCATTTTTTTGCGAGTGGAGTTCTCACTTGAACCTCGACGGCCTCTGTCGCGACTCCAAGCCTACGATTGATGTACACGTCCACCGTTCCACGAGAAACTTTCTTCGTGACTAACTTTTTGAGGTCGGATTCAAAGGCGGCGTACTCACGAGGCATGTGAAAACGAAGTTCAAGAAAGCGGCCGTTGACCGATTTCAAACTCAAATCAATTTCTAATTGGCCGCTCCGATGGCTTGATCGGCCAAATCCAGTCATGCTTTTCATCTATTAAACTTCTTGCCTCAAAGGCATCGAGAGTCAACCGCGTTCATTGAGTTTAGCCCGAACGAAAGCTAAAGGGTTTTCCCATCCGTCATCCGCCTCGAACCATTTTATTTCGTTATCGCGTCTAAACCAGGTCGTCTGTCGTTTTACGAGCTGCATAGTGCTGGTCACAATTTTCTGAGGCAGCTCCGCCTGGTCTAATTCGCCGTCGAGGAACGCTTGAACTTCTTTGTACCCAACGCTCAACATCGGCGCCCATTTCGATAAGCCCCGTCCCCGAAGCTCTTTGACCTCTGAAACAAATCCTTGCTCGAGCATCTCTGACGTTCTTCGCTCGACGGCTCTTCGAATTTTCAAGCGAGGATTAATAATCCCAACTTTCATAACATCGAAGCTTCGGTTCTTCTCGATTTCGCGTTCGAATTTTTTTCGAATTCCTGACCAAGTGTTTTCATCAGTTATTTTTGAAGGCAAAGCTGTGCCTTGCAGATGCCGCGCAATTTCAAGTGATCTCATGATTCGATACGTGTCGTTTTCGGAAATGCCGTCCGCGTAATCGGGATCGCGCTTTTGGAGTTCCTGAAAAAGTGCGGCCAAACCATCTTGTTCTAATTTCTTATTGATCGCTTCGCGAACTTCCGCAGGGATTTGAGGTACAGGATACATTCCCTTTTCAAGCGCCTGATTATAAAATCCGCTTCCCCCGACAGCAAAGAAAATCTTAACTCCATTCTTTGCACCCTGCTCAATCACAGAAAGTGCGTGTCTTCGAAACTCGCCTACCGTTGAAGTCTCACCTTCAGCAACATAGCTATATAGATGGTGGGGAACTTTTTTAATTTCGGTCGCTGAAGGCTTTGCTGTGCCAATATCGACACTTTTGTAGACCTGGACACTATCGGTATTAATGATCTCTCCACCGAACTCTTGCGCAGCTTCGATGGCGAAAGCGGACTTCCCCGTCGCCGTAGGACCAACAACAAAAATGACTAATGGTTTTTGCTTAACCGATTGTTTAGACAATGCGACCAAAATCGCGCTCAAGCTTCTGGTAAGGATACTCAACGGAAACTGGTCGTCCATGCGGACAGAAACTTGAGAGAGGAAACTCGTCCATTTGTTCAAGCAAGGTTTGCATTTGCTCTACGCTCAACGCTTGGCCAGCGCGAACGACTGAATGACATGCCATTGTTGCGCACAGATCTGAAATTTTTCGCTCTAAAGCGAAGCCGCCGCCCTTTTCAATTATTTCTCTCGCAAGTTCCTTCAGAGAAGAAACGACTGCTTTTTCCGAGATTCCAACTGGCATCGAGCGAATTGCAATCGCTTCATGTCCGATCGGTTCAAGCTCGATTCCCACTTTTGCTAACGCTACCGCCTGTGCGCCGATGGCTTCAACTGCTTCAGGCTCAAGTGTTACGGTCAGTGGAAGCAACAAATCTTGGCGCTCAATTAGCCCAGTCTTCCATGCAGACATTAAACGTTCGTAAGCAATTCTCTCGTGGGCGGCATGTTGATCGATAAGGTAAAGAGTCGAATTATTTTCAGCTAAAATATACGTTAAATGTGCCTGGCCGAGAACTTGAAGCTGACTCCAAAATGAAGTCGCTCGCGTAGCTGGTATTTGTTCTAAGTTACGAACGAAGGTTGTCTCTGGTCTTCTCTCCGTGCTTGAGTCCAAATATGTCGGAGCAGCTTTAGCAGCCGTTTTTAATACATCGTAATGAGCGGATGTTAACTCGCGCTTTTGATACTGGGTGCGATCAAGTTCAGGAGCTTGAAAGCTAAGAGCTTGCGGCTCACTTGGACTAAGTTCAAGAGTTGAATCGTAAGCTTTGCTCGGAGCGTGCACGCCAGTTTGATTTTCAATCCAAGGAGCTTTCTCTAGACCTTCCCGCAAACAACGATGAACGGCACGAAACGCGGTCTGGTTATCGCGAAAGCGCACTGCGGATTTTGCAGGATGAATGTTTACATCGACTTCTTCAGGAGGACATTTCACTTGGATCGACGCAATCGGATATTCGCCGTGCATAAGCAAGCCGCGATACGCATCGATGACTGCAGCTTGCAAACCGCGATCTTGAACCCAACGGCCTTGAACGAAAATCCAGATTTGACGAGCTTGTCCCGCAACATTGTGCGGGCTCGCAAAACTTGCCTGAACTTCAAAACCGTTAAAAGTGTAAGTGGCGCTGAACAATTCTGTTTCTAGAATTTGCTCCGCACGCTCAAGATGCGAATTTGCACGAGGCCAAACGCTCAAGAGTTTCCCGCCTGAACGAATACGAAACTCAACATCAGGACGCGCAAGTGCGAGCGCTTTGAGAGTGTTTTTAATTTGCGAGGACTCAGCCGATTCTGACTTTAAAAACTTCAGCCGAGCTGGGACATTAGCGAAAAGTTCTTCGATAAGAACTGTTGTACCTGGATTCCCGCCAACAGTTTCCAGCTGTGAATTTGTACCAAACTCGTTTTTGATTTGGGATGCTGTTTTCGCATCGAGCGTTCGCGACGTAAGCATGAGTCGACTGACGGCCGCAACAGTAGCGAGTGCTTCGCCTCGAAAGCCATAAGTCCCGAGCTTCCAGAGATCATCAGCTTCCGAAATTTTACTTGTCGCGTGTCTTGCGAGAGCGAGCGTTAGCTGTTCGGTTGCGATTCCATTTCCATTGTCGGTGACCCGCACGCGTCTGCCGCCCTGGTCAAACTCGACTTCAATTTCAGTGCAACCAGCATCCAAGCTGTTTTCGACGAGCTCCTTCACCATGTGCGAGGGACGTTCGACAACTTCGCCAGCGGCGATCTGATCAATCACTTCAGAAGACAAGAGACGAATGGACATGCGGTACTCTTAGCCTCCAGCATGCGCCAAGTCAAAACCGCCCAAATGCCTGCCTAAAAATTCGGCAAAAGCTGTAAGCAGGATTTTCTTCTTAGTAAAGTGTCTGTAGTGCGAGCTGAATTTGCGTGTGCGTGAGCTTCTCGACGTAATATTTGCCCTCGACACGAACGCTGAACGCACTAATGCGAAGGCCGAGTCCCGCAGAGAAAGCTCCACCGAGTTGGAAATCTGTTTTGGATTGTGGCGCTCCCGCATTGGTGACCAATCGATAATTCATATATTTAAACATCGGGCCGAGCCCGACGTAGAAGCCCGTGTTGTTTCCGAGGCCGAACGGAATAAGCATCATTGTATCGCCAAAAAATAAAAATCCACTCGGCTTAGTCAGCGAAATGTCGTTGTAGTATTCAGGTGCGCCGAAATGCAAAAGCAGATTGATATCCATGATCGGGCCACCGATTAAAATATCTGGGCCTGTGATCTTAAGTCCGTACGTCAGCAGGCTTGCCTTGCCGCTCGCATTTTCGATCTTTTCTCTGAAATTCATGCTACCGGCGAACAATCCGAACCATTTGTTGTACATCATTGGTTCGGCAAGCGCTCGCTTCAGCCTGGCTCGATTGATTTTGTCACGCTCTTGATCCGACATTGGCTTCGACGAATTTTTCGCGACTGGTTTTGCACTGCCTGCACGTTTTCCGGTCGCAACATCAAGCGTGGAAACATAGCCGAACTTCCCATTCGGTAGACGAACTTTATAAAATTTCTGAAGCTTCCCGTAGGTTTTTTTTGAAACTCGAATACCTTCGCCGCGGGCTAGGTAAGCAATCGCAGATCCATCGAAGCTTGCAGTGTCGTAAACGATTGCGGTCTCAGGCTTAATGCTTGCGTCTTGGCCGGCTGAACTGTTTTTTGCTGGAGCCTCAGCTGCTGCGACGTGTGTACAGAAAAAAAAGATAAGCGCGCCTAATAAACTACGCAAAACGCATCACCCACACTCGGTAAAAAGCTTCGATGACGATTTTCATGCTCATCTTGCTTGTGCCCGCTTTGCGATCTTCAAACAAGATCGGAACTTCGAGCCCTTTAAAACCATTTTTGAAGGCGCGATACTTCAGCTCAATTTGAAAGCTATAGCCTTCGCTCCTCACCGTTTTATAGTCAATGCCCTCGAGTGTTGCGCGTTTCCACGCATTAAAACCACCCGTCCAATCAAAGATTGGAAATCCAAGAATCGTTCTTGAGTAGAAGCTTCCGCCTCGACTGATGAACTTGCGAAGAACACTCCAGTTCTTCGTGCCACCCCCGCGCGTGTATCTTGATCCAACAATAAAATCGTAATTTGGAAGTTCGCTTAAAATATTTTTTAGATCTTCTGGTCGATGCGAAAAATCCGCATCCATTTCAACTAAAGCGTCGTATCCATTTTCTATCCCCCACTCAAATGCAGCCAAATACGCGCGCCCTAAACCTTGTTTTCCAGGCCGGCTCAAAAGTTTAAGCCGTGGTTCATTCGTCATCAAATCACGAACGATGTTACCTGTACCATCGGGAGAATTATCATCTGCAATGAGAATATGAACTTGGGGATTCACAGCCAATACGGCACGAATAATATTCGCGACGTTTTCTCGCTCGTTATATGTCGGGATGCAAATCAATGTACGCATACGTCTTGGCGCCAGCGTACTGAATTAGCCCTTGAGGTTCAAGCGCGAGCCGCTCGCACCCTTCTTTTTGATAATGGGACGAAGTTTTGGTTTAGATAGGACCCAAAGTGGATCGTCGGACCGATCCGTCATATAGGCCTTAACTTTAGCTGCGGCCTTCTCGGGATCTTTCTTGTAAAGAACGGGATCGAAGCCGCACTTGGCGCAATTGATCGTCATGCGCCAACGAAGCATGATGAAAAGCTCTGTCGAAACGAGTCCGATGGAAAAAAATACGAGGACCCTTGGATCAAAGTCCTGGAACACCAACAACATTATGATGACAGCGCCGACCATATTCAGGGCCGCATCGAGCGCACTGAGGTGTTTTTTTCGATAAACCACCCGCTCTGTACGACAGAAAGCGCAATAGCATCGTTGGGAGACTTTATTCATATAACTCTATTTTGCTTCATAAGTGGCTTAGCTTGAAAGACGAGTTTTTTTCAAAGGGGTAGTTTTGTAGGCAAAGGCTTTGTAAACTAATCGTATGAACACATCAAAACTTCTGTTTTTCGTGGCTATCTTAAGTCTCGTAACTCCAAAAGCTTGGACGGCAACCGATCTCAATGACGATGAGATGATTGGGTACGAGCAAATTTTAAAAGAACTTTCGAATACACCGACTTCATCGACTCGAGGATCTGCTCGCGTTGAAGAAGATCCGTTCGCAAACGTCATGCTTCATGGTGGCGTCGGAATGGTCACGACTTTTGGCCAGGCTCATACGCCCGACGGCACGATCCAATACAACCAACGAGGAATCCAAGCGACTCTCGGTATCGATTTGTTCAGTGCGAACTGGATCGCGGAATGTTCAGCGCGCTCGTTTGCTCGCGCTGATTACGAAAACGCACAAATGTCGTTACGCGAATTTGATATCAAATTTCTTTATCGCGATTCGGTTGCAAAAGGTATCGGCTATCGCTTAGGCGCTGGCGTTGCAGCTAGGTACATGACGGTCGACTTTATGGGTACCCACACTGAGTACACCACCCCGGCTTCAGTTATCGGTGCCGGTCTGGATATGAATTTCACAAAGCACGTAAGTGTAGGCCTTGATTTGTCATCGCGAAACACGCTCGTCGCGGAAACTGGCGATCGCAGCTCAATCGATGCGACCCTTCGAATGGACGCTCATTTTTAATTCGGTGGATGTTTGGCAACGTTAGCCCTTGTTACACTTAGCAGTACGTTTGCAACCGGGCTTCTTCTTGGGATTCAATTCCTTGTTGAAGTGATTCGTACGCGCCGGCTTCGTAATCTCGAGTTAAAACCAAATTGTCTACTCACTCGCTACCCGATCGTTTTCTTAACCGGTCGTCGCTCGATTTTCTACTTCCGAAACTATTGGAATCAAATTCCAAACTTTCTGGCAGAACATGGCTATGAAGTCGAAATTCTTGAGCTGCCGTGGAAAAACGACGCTCTTCGTAGTGTTTCAGCTCAAGTGTTACTTTCTCGTCGTGAACGCCCGTGCCACTTGATTGCAGACAGCAGTCAAATGTTTGAACTCGAAACCATTGCCGCACTCAAATTGCCCCAAGTCATGTCGACTACGGTCACCTCTCAATCACGTTCAAAAACGCTGACGACAGCCGACCTCAGGCCACGGTTTAGTGTGCAGATTTTAGTTTTGCCTCAAGTAAAACAATTGAGCCTAAAGGGGATTTTCCTTTCCGCTCATAATCTTGTCTTTGGAAAGTCGACGGATGCTTCTGAAGTCGGCGCGAACTCACCCGCTGGTACCTTTTTAGTTGAGCGGAAGTACCTCGAGCATGCCATTTCGCTTGCAGAACGCGACGCTCGATGATGTGCTTAGGGCATGTCATCGCAGACGATCACGCAACTTAGAGCAGAACTTACCGACCTGATCCGTTTCTTACCGAAATACGCAAAGAATCCCGTTGAGGCTGTACGCACCTCGCCCGATTGGACTTGGCCAGCACTTTTGTCGTTACAAGTGGGGATGGCGATCGTTTCTGGTGCACTTGTTGGCTTGTCTTCAGGCAAATTCGTAAATTTCATTTTGGGCCTATTCGTTTTCCCAATTACCTGCTTACTCGCAGCGACTCTAATTTCGTTTTTCATCCATAGTTATTTCGCGCTATTTCACGCGCGTACGCTTGAGCGACGCCGCTTGTTCGGCATTGTCGTGTTAGCAACGATGCCGTTTTTGGTGATGAACGTTTTCAGTGAACATGTTCCTGCGGTTCGCTTAATCGGTTTTGCAGCAACATGCTTTTTATTAGTTGTTGGCTTGAGCGAGCATTTCAAAATCCCACAACGTTTGCTCGTGCGCTTAGTAGGCGGAATTTATTTCGTCTTCTTTTTGGTGTGGGGCATTTACCAATACAACGCCGTCCAACGCGAAGAAAAGCTCGAAGACATTCGCGTACCTAAAGCGCTCGACGAACTTCAAGATGAAGTCACAGACTAATTTAAAATACGTTTCTTGAGCCGCGGCAGCTCAGCTTTTAAGAAGCTACGAAGCTCGTTGAAGCGAACTCCAATTGCATTCGTTGTCTTCACTAAGCCTGGGATTGAACACGAATAAAGTGCATTCAACGAGTGGGCATCTTGAAATCCAAATTCAATAAGCGATGAAGAATTTGCGTAAAGGTATTTTAACGAAACTTTCAGTGACTTAAAATCCTTAGCATAGCAGCTGAAAACTGCCGTCCCAAAGTGCTCAACAAATGCGCGACTCTCAGGCGGGTCAGCGAGAGCTTGAAATTTCTCGGCGAGCCGCACCTTAAGAATTCGGAAAACTGGAGAATTATCCTGTTTCAAAGCTAGGTCGAGCAGGCTTTTGCCGATCATCGGCGGTACCCACTCGCGGCTTAGAGAAAGTAGTCCAATTATGTTAGCCATTGCGACTTGATTTCGATCTTTAAGGGAAAGTTGCCGAATCCATTGCGGTAGAGGATTAAAAGCCGAACTGATCAACCCCGTTGTCTCTACTGCTCCCACTGCATTTGAAAAACGCTGAAGGTCTTTCATGTAACGAAGATCGTTTTCCCCTTCGTACGACGACGAACAGACCCGGCATGCTGTTTCGCGAAGATTTTTATCGTCTTTTTCAAAGCAACAAGTCGAACAGGTATACGCGTACTCAATTGTCTTGTGATGTCTATAACCGATGCTATGAAACATTTCGTGGAAGATGGTATTTGGTAGATCGTTGTCGCTTGCCTGCCCGCTTTTAAAGATCGTCATCCAGTTTTGGCCAATGCCAGCTTCGGCCATAATATTGCCGAGGTCTTTGCTGCTGCATTGAATCTTGTATTTAGAATCCGCCTTGGTTTTTGAAAGAATGCGCCGAGCATGATCTAGTGATTGCGGCGTATTTAGTTTCTTAAGACAAGCAACACCTTCAATAATTCCAACCTTAGCTGCTTCTTTAACTTCGTTTGGGCAACTAGGTGCGCTTACATACTGAGTCGCGTTCGCGATTCCGCAAGACAAGATGAGTGCAGCAAAGATTGCAATTCGCACGGATTCTCCGAGTGGTAACGACCTTCTATGAACAAGGGGTAATTTACCATTTCCCGGGCGCACGTTCCCCTGTCAGGATTTTAGACAGTAGGAATTGCACTTCTTGTGGATGAACTGCGTCTACCGCTGTTCTGAATCATTTCGGAGAATCTGTCGGCAAATCTATAGAGCCGTTTAGTCGGCCAACTAAAAATCTTCTTTCCGACATTTGGTCCATATAATCGAAGGGTATAGATCCGTATCCCCCGCTCCCCCAAGACTCGCCCCAACTGTTTTTGAATGAAAAAACACGCTTTTCAAGGTCATAACCAACAATTAAAGCGGCATGCCCAGAACACTTAAAAGGATTAAGCTGACACTCGCGTTTTGTAACCTCATCGAGGAATAACTCCCCTGTTTCGGTTGTCTGCTT